>NZ_JBQEMU010000004.1:0-299271 GCF_052044235.1 Flavobacterium sp. 22659 | reverse complement strand
GATGGTTCTTTTTAATCGAAATTCCGTAGGAAAAAATAATTTTGCAGCAAGTTTTGTATTGGGGGAACATTTTGTTGTAACTGAATTAAAATCCGGCTCTACAATATTTTCGAACGGATGGTTCTCTTAATCGAAATTCCGTAGGAAAAATAATATTGCAGCAAGTTTTGTATTCGGGAGCATTTTGCTGTAACCGGATTAGGCCCTGCAATATTTTTCGAATCGATGGTTCTCTTAATCAAAATTCCGTAGGAATAAATTAATATTGTAGCAACGGATTTTAATCCGTTGAAAATTAAACGGAAAGGAAATAAAGTTCCGTAGGAACGACAGATTTTAGAAAACTATTTCTTCGTCATTACAAACTTTTCCGAACTAGGTTTTCCTTGTAAATTTCCAGAGATTTCAGCAGTTAAAGTATTATCAGCATTTTTGGTATAAGTGATTTTTTGCGGATAATCGTGTTTTGGATTTTCAAAAACCAATTGTTTATCAGATTCTGCGGTCGATGCAAAAGTAATGGCTTTATCTTCATTTTGTCCTTTTACGGTTGCAAAATAGGTTAGGGTTTCGCCTTTTTGAGCCAGAACTATTGTTTCAAAATGCAGTGTATCTTTCCCTTTTATATAATAAGACGACGCATTAAAAGTACTGTCGTTTAGTTTCTGCCAGTTTTCAGTTAAAATACCTTCAGCCGATTTGTTTTCCCAGTTTCCGATAATCCAGTCGGCGATTTTAATTTTATCTTTTTCAACAGATTCTTTCTTCTGGCAAGAAACAGCAGCTAATACAAGCGTTAAAAGAGTAATTTTCTGAAACATATTTTATAAGATTTGGTTTTGTAATGTGCTACTAAAGTATGAAAAAAATGTTTGCTGCGACTCGACCGAAGGGAATTGACGAAGTAATTATAAAAAATTCCAGAAATAATTTGTGAATAAAGAAATGTGGTGTTGACTGTGAAAAGGATTTTTGTCTCTCGCAGATTTAGCAGATTAGGCTGATTTTTTTAGTTCTAATTATAAATTGAATCTGCAAAATCTGCATGAAAAATGAATTAGTTAGAATTCGTGTAATAGTGACAAAAAAACACAGTAAAAAATCATTTTAATCCCTTTAATCTGTGGCAAGAAAAAATTAAATGCTTCCTTCTAAAATAGAGTAGACCAATTCCTTTGTTGGTTTTTGATCTTGAAGTTTTGCGCGGACTTCATCAAAAGTAACTTTAAAATCACAACCCGATTTATATTCAGAACATCCGTAAGCGGTTTTTCCCTTTAAGATGTTTCCTTTTTTGCATTTTGGGCAGGATAAAGAATCTGATGCAGTTTCTTTGGTTGTCTTTTTTATATCCGTTTTTTTGGGTTCGAGTTTAAGTTTGTAATTCTCTTCAAAACGAATTAAACCTTCAACTGTGCCGGCATCGATTTTAAAACCTTTTATGTTTACGGTTGAACCCTTTTGAACTAATCGTAAATATTGGCTTTCGGTAATTTTTTTATCATGAAAAACATAAGGAAGTACAAAATCGCATCCCGATTTATATTCAGAACACCCAAAAGCCGATTTTCCTTTTATAAAATTTCCTTTCTGGCATTTCGGACAAGTTTCAGCCAAAATTCCTGTAGCTTTCTTTTTCTCCGCTTTTACAGCTGGTTTCTGGATCGTTGCAGCATGCGAAATATTGGCGTGTCTGGTTTCACTTCGTACTTCGGTAACCAAAGCTTCGACCATGCGTTTCATGTTTCTGATAAAAGCAGCTGCTGTAAAAGTACCTTTTTCGATATCTTTCAATTGCTTTTCCCACGAACCTGTAAGCTCAGCCGATTTTATCAATTCATTCTGAATCGTATCAATCAACTGAATTCCTGTTGTAGTTGGTAAAACCTGTTTTTTATTTCGAACAATATACTGACGTTTAAAAAGCGTTTCGATAATGTTCGCTCGTGTAGACGGACGACCAATTCCGTTTTCTTTCATCAATTCGCGTAAATCTTCGTCGTCTACTTGTTTTCCTGCGGTTTCCATGGCACGCAGCAAAGTTGCTTCGGTAAAATGATTAGGCGGTTTGGTTTCTTTTTGAAGGAAAGAAGGTTCATGCGGTCCTTTTTCGCCCACAACAAAACTCGGCAGTAAATCCGGTTCTTTTTCTTTTGCATTCGGATCTTCAAAAACCACACGGAAACCTTTCTTTAAGATTTCTTTTCCTGTAGCTTTAAAAGTTACGTCGGCAGCTTTTCCAATTACAGTTGTGTTGGCAACAAGACAATCGTCGTAAAATACAGCAAGAAAACGTTTTACAATTATATCATAAACCTGCTGCTGATTATAAGGCAGATTAATTTCTATTCCGGTTGGAATAATTGCATGGTGATCTGTTACTTTTTTATCGTTGAAAACTTTAGGCGATTTTTTGATTTTCTTTCCTAAAAGCGGTTCTGTCAAATGACTGTAATTGGTCAGTTTTTGCAGAATCCCCGGTACTTTTGGGTAAATATCTCCAGGCAGAAAAGTCGTATCAACTCTGGGATAGGTAATGGCTTTTTGTTCGTATAAAGTCTGCGCAATTTTAAGCGTTTCTTCTGCCGAAAATCCAAATTTTTGATTCGAATAAACCTGTAAGCCCGTTAAATCAAACAGTTTTGGAGCGTATTCGTTTCCGTTTTTTTTATCAACAGAAACAATTTCAAAATCACTTTCCTTTACTTTTTCAGCCAGAATTTCCCCGTCTTCTTTTTTCAGAAAACGACCTTCTTCGTAACTAAAAAGCGTTTCTCTATATAGAGTCTGCAATTCCCAATAGGGCTGCGGTTTAAAGTTTTCGATTTCTTTAAATCGGTCTACAACCATTGCCAGCGTTGGCGTTTGTACACGTCCAATAGACAAAACTTGTTTGTAACCGCCATGTTTTACGGTATACAAACGAGTTGCATTCATCCCTAGAAGCCAGTCGCCAATGGCTCTCGAAAATCCGGCATAGAATAAATTATCGTAGTTTTCAGAAGGTTTCAGGTTATCAAAACCCTCTTTTATAGCTTCGGTAGTTAAGGACGAAATCCACAAACGTTTTATTTCGCCTTTGTAATGCGCCTCGTTCATTACCCAGCGCTGTATTAATTCTCCTTCTTGTCCGGCATCCCCGCAGTTTATGACTAATTCGGCTTTATCAAAAAGTGTTTTGATGATTTTAAACTGTTTCTGGATTCCCGAATTCTGAACGACTTTGGTTTCGAATTTTTCCGGAAGCATGGGCAGATTGTTTAAATCCCAGCTTTTCCAGTGCGGTTTGTAATCGTTAGGTTCTTTTAAGGTGCATAAATGTCCAAAAGTGTAGGTTACGGCATATCCGTTTCCTTCGTAATATCCGTCGTGCTTGGTATTAGCGCCCAAAACAGATGCGATTTCACGTGCTACACTTGGTTTCTCAGCAATACATACCTTCATTTTCTCCTTTTCTTATTGAAGAGCGAAGTTAGGATTTTTATGAGAAAGGGACAAAGGTTCTTAGTTACAAAGGGGCAATAAAACATAAAAACCACAAACAAGAGCTTGTGGTTTTTATGTTTATATATTTAAAAGTAAAGCGGTTGTTATTTTGCTTTTGCTTGCTTTAATTTTAGACGTATATTGAATTGTTTGACAATTTCTTTAACATGTGCATCCTTGATTTGTTTTCTGTTCAAACCTTGTAGATTTTGTACATATCCTGTAAAAACATGGCTTATAAAAAGAGGCGATTCAGCCGAATTGTTAGATGCGTTGTGGCAGGAGAAACAATTAACAAGATTGTCTACAGTATTTCCATGTATAGATGATGGGCCAAATCCTACCTGAACATAGGTTTCCATAGTAATATTGTAAGCGGCAGTAGAACCTCTGGTTAAATCTCCCGGTGAAGAATTTGAAAGATTATAGCTCAACGAATCTAATAAAGCCGCTTGTGCCGGAGTGCTGTTGTATCCTGCAGTATTTATCCATAATGAACCATTGTAGAAATAATTGTTCCAAATACCTTTCAGCTGTGTTTTAACGCTTTGGTTAATAGTACGAATGTTATTGAAGTTTTCAGAACCATTTTGGCTTGTATCCATATAAAGCTGCACATTAAAAGAACCTTTCATTGCTTTTTCTACAGGAACGCCATATTTGTAGACAGAAAAGACATCAGTGTAATTTCCATTTCCTGTAGTTATATTCTGAACCGTTGCTGTGCTGTTTTTATTAAAAAACGGATAATCAACTGTACTTGTTACAGGGGCATCAGCAGTTGGCGTAGCTTTAGTCCAGTCATAAGCAGGCGCAAGGTTTTCATGTTCAAAAGTTGCCCATACAAATTCGGGATGATTTTCTACAATTCCCACGACATGCATTCCTAAAAGTGCTACTTTTGTTTTTACTCCGTTTATTACGCCCTGAGTAACAAAATAAGTAGAAGTATCTTTAAGAGCGCTCGCATCAATCCATGAAGTTTTTAGTTCTAATGCCCCTACAGGAAAAGTGATGTCTTTTACTTTTGTAGGATCATTTTTGGCAATAGGACCATATTTTATCATAGTATCGTAAAGAAGTTTGTCCATAAATATAGAATAGTAGACAGTAGTTTGTTTAGGAACACCTGATTGGTATTTAGGAGTTTGTAAAATATCAGTATTAGAACTTGCCTGAGCAGTATCTGTTAAAACAATTCCGTTGCTTGGGTCTAATTTCTGGCCTGCTGCGTTCACCTGAATCAGATTGGTCATAAATAAAGGTTTTCCATTAACTTCATTAGTCAGCCATAGAAATTTTTGCCATGACCACTGATGAAAGTCACAGTTTGTTACCGTAGCATTGTTGGCAAATACGCTTGTTGGTCCTTCATTTGGCGGAGGAGTCTGGCGGGTATTGTTTACCATAGTAAACCAATTAGCAGGAGCTAAACACTCAGAAGAAGCTGCGCTTTTGTTTACTGTTGTATAATTATCATTTTTTCCCTTTGCGTCCTTTTTACAAGCGCTTAATGCGATTATTATGATAAAAAGGCATACCATTTTTGTAGTTTTCATAACATGGGGCTTTAGTTGGTTTATTTAATTATCTTTTTTTGAATACCTGAAAGTAGATAATTAAGAAAGTGACTTTTGAAAAAATGTCACAAGTCCGCCATATTGAGGTATGAAGCCAATAAAAATGTGTATTAATTAAAATAGTTACTGAGATACTAAGTTACTGAGTTTTTTGAGCTGTTGTCTTGATTCTTGCGGAGGCTTTGAGGTTTTTAAAAGCTCTTTATAAAAAATAAAAACCGCTCATAGAAATTTCTTGAACGGTTTTTTATGAAACAATTGTTTTGCTAAGTTCAAAACAAGAGATTAAAAATTTAGTTTAAAGTTATGTTTGTTAACTTCTTCCAGTTTATCAGATTTGAGTTTTATATCTTTTATTTTATCTAATTCTGGATCAACTTTTACTATAGAATCCATTTTAGCTTGTTTTTTAACAATTGTATGCGTTTTCATATTATTTTCTTTTAATAATAAATCCATAAAAATCACCATTTGAATCAAAAGGAACGTTGAATATGTTTCCATCTTCATCTTCTATTGTTCCAAAGATATGAAATGTTTTTGATAATTCTCTCAAATTTAGCGATATAGCTCTCCTGTATAAGCGTGTTCTGCTTTTAGTACTGCCTTTAAAAAAGATTTTCCTTTCAGGATATCTTTCTGAAAAAATATAAGCAGATTCAGCAACTGTAGCTAGAACTTTATTGCGATCCCCATTATCACTTACAATTAAATCGTTAATTATAAATTCTTTTTGGATTTGATCAAAAACTAAATCTCCAAAACCTAAATTATATATTGTATCATTTTTTGTAGGTTTATAAGCGATACCTTTGTCTATTTCGCCATTAATTCCTTTACTCTTAAATCTAAATAGTGTAACATCAGTATTTGTAAGTAATTCATATTTTGCAATATTCATTTGTAAAATAATTGATACTGCAAAAATATATTTTATTGTAAAAATAAACTTACTTTTTTGTTTTTTTTAGATAGGGAATATATCTAACTCTTAAAAATATCAATTCTCTGTATCCATGGAATATCCGATCCTAAAAACTGAAGTTTCGTTTTTACCACTTTATCGCTTTTGTCTCTTGGGTTTTTGGTTACAAAACGAGCTGTAGAATTATTAAAATCTAATGTGTATTTTTCGTTCAGATCTTCTTTTTTGTCTGCCGAAAAAGTGATCAGATTATCTTTTGCACTCCATTTTCCTTTTCCGTATGAATTGGTTTCTGGCGGCGTTCCGCCTTGCATTTTCGAGTAGGAATGAAATTCAAATGTTCCATCTGGATTTAACGTCAATTTGTATTCAATTATGTGTTTTCCTTCTTCGCTAAGTGAACGAGTATAATCGCCCACAAATTGATTTGATTGTGCAAATAATGTAAAGTTTGAAATTAAAAGTAAAGCGGTTATTAATAGTTTCATAGGTTTTGTTTTTTTGATTTATAAATTAAAATTGCCTTCCAGAACAATCACTGCTTCTCCAAGAATGTAAACTTTGTCTTGTACAAGTTCTGTACTCATAGTTCCGGTTCTTAAAGAAGATTGAAAGGCATTTAGTTTTGTTTTATTCAGTTTTTTTGCCCAATATTTTGTCAAAAAGGTTTGAACGCCTCCCGTTACAGGATCTTCGTCAGTTCCTGCCCAAGGCCAGAAATATCGGTAATGGAAATCGAAATTTTCGTTGTCTGAAACAGCTGTGACCAAAACGCCGTTTATTCCGGTATGCGAATTTACCAAAGCTGTAAAATCGGGTTTTAAATCTGCCAGTTTGCGGGCGCTATCAATTTCAAGTAAAATTATTTTATTGTTTGGGCTGTATCTTTTTTCCAGAATTTCAGAAACTCCAAGTGCATCGAGCAGTTTTTGAGGCACCTCGGTTTCTTCTGTTTCATAAACTGGAAACTGCATTTTTATTTTATCAGCTTCTTTCTCAATAAACAATTCAACATTATTGATGTTAATAAATTTTATGCTCTCAAATGAAGTAGTGCTGAAAAGAATTTTAGAAGAAGCCAGCGTAGCATGCCCGCATAACGGAATTTCGGTTTTTGGGCTAAAAAATCGAATACTGTATGTATTATCTTTTATTTGTTTTATAAAAGCCGTTTCCGAAAATCCAATTTCTGCAGCAATACTCTGCATGCTTTCTGCATCTAATTCTATATTGGGAAGACAAACTGCTGCTGGATTTCCTTTAAATTTTTCATTCGTAAATGAGTCAACAAAATAAGTCTTCATTTTTTATTTGGGTGTTTTTAAATGTATAAAAGCGAAAATATTCTAAATCAATATACTGCTTTATTCTAATTGTTAATCATTGGGTCTAAACTGTTATCCTTGTTTCGTAAATCTAAACCGCCTTCGTAAACCGATTTAAGATTGGTGAGATAAAAATGCCAGCCGTTTGAACAGCCCAGTCTAATGTATTTTTTCGAATTATCATCTGTTGGAATATCATGATGACGAAGTTCAACTATCGTATAACCATTTGTTTCACTCAAATTGATATCAACCAGACAAGTTCCTTCAAAAGTAAACTGCAAATGGTCTTTTCCGTTGGCAGAAGTAATTTTTCCCAACATGACATCATCATACAAAAACCAAAGCCATTCATAAGTACTGCCTTCTAAAACATTTTGGTTTTTGCCAATAACTTCCTGATTTGCATCAAAAAAAGATACTTTTTCGAGAAACCATTTTTCTAATTCACCTGCAATTGTCCAGGCATTATAAATGTTACTGAGTTTAGCTTTAACGGCTATTTTTTTTGTAAATGATGTCCAGTCGAAGTTTTCCATGTTTAACTCTTATGTAGATTATGTAAAAGTATGAGACGTTTATGCATATTATAGTTTATTTTCCACCAAAGGATATTTAAATAATATCTTATTCCACCTAATTCCCAATTAACATCAAACTTTTCTTGATCATTTTTATAAGGAGGTTGAGCAATTTTGCAATGTAACATTGGAGGATTGTTAGCTGCTGTTTTTAAATAATCAGTATCAAGTTTGCTCTTAAGAAAGTATTGAATTTCAATGATGGTTTTATGTTTTTCAGATTTATAGACATATAGATTGATGTCATAAATCAAATCGTAAATTTCTTGAAGATCTTCGATTACTTCATTGAGGTTTTTAGGATTTTTCTTTTTATTCAGCTTGTTCTTATTTCTTCGTTTAATAAAAAAGTTTTCTCCTTTTACTTCTGAAATGTCTGAAAGAATGAACATTAAATTTTTTGAAATATTATTCCAACAATGAAGATGTACAATTTCAAGTAATCTTATTGTTAGATTTTCTATTTTTTCTTTAATGTTATTTTCGATCATATAAATCTAAATGTTATTTTAAAAGGGTCTTTAATTAAAACAAATATAAGTTATTTCTTGTAAGTTTTTAAGTCTGATTTAATGCCGGCTGCATATAACCGATTGTATTTCATTTACAAAACTCAGAATCTTAAAGTTCTCTAAAAGATCTGGTTTTTTGACAGAAAAGCCGTAGATTGCACGTTTAACTTCAAATGTTATATAATAATGGTAACGGCCAATTTTTATTTACTAAACAGCGGTTTGATGTGCTTAATGTACACATTATTGTATTTGCATGACGATACTTTCTTAAAAAGCTCAAAAGAGTTTATTACTTGTGCCCTGCAGCAACTCTAAGCAGGGATCCTTTTTTATAGTTCGTTTTTATTTAACCTCAATTTTCATTCAGGATATGATATCATTGAATTGAATCGAGCTGGATATTCAATGAAGAGTTGTTTATCATACGCAATGAAAAGTGAAGCAAAAAAGAAAGTCATGTCACAAAATAATATCAT
Organism: Flavobacterium sp. 22659; assembly: GCF_052044235.1. NCBI lineage: Bacteria > Pseudomonadati > Bacteroidota > Flavobacteriia > Flavobacteriales > Flavobacteriaceae > Flavobacterium > Flavobacterium sp. 22659. The sequence goes on along the minus strand of NZ_JBQEMU010000004.1, from coordinate 290,383 downwards.
TTTAACAACAGGAACATACGATTTAATTAAAGACCACGTAAGAAGAAAAAAAGTAACACCGCAGGAAGAAGAACTTTTATTGAGCGAACTGAAACATGCAACGCAGGTATTGAGAAAAAACCTTCCCGAAGATGTTGTTTCGGTAAACCGAAAAGTAACTTACAAAGACCATAATACTAACCAGGAAAAAACAATTCTTTTGGTTGGTCCCGAAAAAGTAAAAGTGAGCAAAAACAAGATTTCGGTTCTTTCAGACGAAGGTATTGCAATGGTTGGTTACAAAGTAGGAGATCTTATAGAATGGCCGGCTAAAAAAGGTCATTTGAAATTAGAAATTTTAAAAGTAGAAGCAGAGGCATAATATTTTAGTGTTTTCGATTTGAGTTTAGTAGCAATCCCAAAAGAGTTTTTCTTTTGGGATTTTTTTATGCAGAAACCAAAAGAAATAATAAGATAATTACTTCAAAAAAACGTTCATCGAAAGCTTAAAATAATTAAATTCGTTTTACCAAAAACAAACCATAACCAATTAGAAATGAGTATGAAACAAGCAGGAAACATAAACGAAGTAATTCTGTTATTAGATGAAATAATAGAAAAATCAAAAATAGACCAAAGCAATTTAGGTTTATTTGCTATTCTGTACCGTGAAGTTACTGTAAGAGTAAAAGAAGGCATACAGAATGGTTCTTTTCAAAATGGCGAGCGAATGGAAAAACTCGACGTTATTTTTGCCAACAGATATTTAAAAGCCTATTATCAATATCAGGCCAAAGAAAAACCATCAGAATGCTGGGGATTTGCCTTTGAACAAGCCGATAAATTTTGGCCCATAGTATTGCAGCATTTACTTCTGGGAATGAATGCTCATATTAACCTTGACTTGGGAATTGCCTCGGCAGAAATTTGCACAGTAGAAGATATCAAGGATTTACAAGCCGACTTTGATAAAATAAATGCCATTTTGAGCAATTTGGTTGGCGGTGTCGAAAAATGCCTAATCAAAATTTGGCCGACACTTACGTGGATATTAAAATTTACAGGCAAAATAGATACTTTTTTTATTGATTTCAGTATGGAAACGGCAAGAAACGGAGCCTGGAAATTTGCCAATGAATTTGTAGCTGTTCCCGAAAATGAAAGAGAAGCCTGCATACAGCTGAGAGATCAAAGAATTACTGAAATTGCCCGATTAGTCTCAAACCCGGGATATTTTGTGAGCGCTGTTTTTAAATTCATCCGCTTATTTGAAAGAGGAACGATAGCTCAAAAAATAATCGATATGCAGATTGCCGAACAAAATAATGTGGAATGTGTCGCGGCGTGATTTTGGATGATTGAAGTTTTTAGACCTAGAGTTTATTATCTATGATTCGTCTACAATCCAAGATGGATATTCATCTACATAAACCCATTTATTGTTTTCTTTTTTTATAAAAATAAAGCTTCTGCAAATTTTATCATTGCTGCAATAAAAAGAAAACAAATAGCATCCTTTTGTATTATCGCGGTTTAAAACCAACCGATATATTTTAGAACCTCGAATACTTAATTGATCTTTCGAGGTAAGGTTTTCTTTTTCGTATTTATAATAAGAATGATCTAGCTCACCTCTCACAAATGTTTTGTTTTCGCCTTTATAATGCACTTGCTTTTTAATCAAATCGATATATTCTTCGCCTATAATGGTATCCATTCGTGCCAGCTCATTATCTTTAAAATCAGAAAGCAAATATTGGTAGTTTTGTTTCCAATCAGTTTCATTCTTTAAATTGTTAGCGCCGGGCATATATTTATAAGCAAATAAGGTATCACTAATAAATACTTTAATTTTTTTTGTTTTTAAAACATCTGCAATAGAATCAGAATAATGATTCAAATAATTTAAATCTTTTTTAAGATCTTCTCTTTTAATAGAATCTTCCTCCATTTCAATTCCCATTTCGACTCCGAGAACAGTAAATCTATATCCTTTTCCGCCTTTTAAAAAACTGACGATTGAATTTGGATTAGTGTCTAAATATTGACTAAGTGTTTGTTTGATAATTTCTTTTTCGGTTTTAAAATCAATAGTTTGCGAATAAGAAAAATTGACAAAAAAAATAAAAAACAAAATTGAAAATAGTTTCATATAATTTTATTGAAGTGCAATGCTGAAATAAGCGTGGATAATGGGCTTTGTTCGCTTAAGCTTTAGTTTTCATCGCTTTTATTAATTTCTCATTACGCTTATCAGCTCTTGAATTCTGCAAAGAAATAACAGCCCAAATTGCAGCAGGAATCCAGCCAATTAAAGTTATTTGCAGAATTAGACAAAGAATTGAAGTTAATATTTTTCCTCTCAAAAAGAAAGAAGCAAAAGGAAAGAAAATGGCAATTAGTGTCATCATAGTTTTTTGTTTAACTTAAGTGAAACGATTACATCAACATCGTGATTTTAATAATAAAAGAATATAATTATTATTCGCACATTAAAGTGTCAAAGTCAATATGAAGTTGTGTTTGATCTTTGTTAACACTAACCCATTGATAATTTTTTAAAATATAAGCGTTACCACCATCTAAAGTTACCCATTCATCAATTCCTTTTGCGCCATATTTCAAGTCATCTTTAGCAAACATACCAATAGGAGCAGTATAACTTCTGCTTGTAATGATTTTGCATTTGTTTGATTCTAGTTGAGACTGAGAAATGAATTTTGATTTTGTTAGAGTAGGAAGTGTTTGAGCTACTTCAACTGGTGACATTGATGTTGCGCAGGAAGTAAAAAGCAATATCGATGCAGCTAAACTTAATTTATTACATAATTTCATTTTGTAAAGATTTGATTTTCTAACAAATATAAATATTATAAATCCTTAATTAATTCACTTGGATGAATTTTTAAAGCTTGAGCAATTTTAAACAACGTACTTACTTTCATTTCTTGCGAGCCTTTAATGTATTTTCTTAAATTTTCTACATCCATTTCAGCATCATGGGCAACCTCTCTTGGTTTTAATTCATTGCTCCTAATCACATCATTTATCTTAATTCCTAGTTCTTTTACAACCTCTGGAATTTCACTTTTTCTTTCTCTTTTCATAGAAATGAAATTACAAGTAATAGATTGTTTTGATATGATTGTTAAAAATCGATTGTTTTCAACCGATATTTTGTATATTTGTTTAAAATTATAAATTAAATCTTACGCATAAATGCAAGCACAAAATAAAGAAAGAGCCGAAGAATTGTTAGAATTAATAAATAAAGGTAGATATTTCACAAAACTAAAACCAGTATCAAAAGAAATTAACTCGTATACAATACCACTAAAAGTATCTTCTTATAACGAATTAAATCTAATGGTTTCAGATTTGTTAAAAGCAAGTCTTATTTTACTTAATCCTGATGCAAACGGTTTGTCGAGTTTTACAAAAGACAATAATGTCAATGTAATGACTTTGCTTGAAATTGCCTTGCAGTTATTGCCAGAAGATGAAATGGAGTTGTTGGATGATTTGTGTAAAGTTTCCTTATAACACTAATTTGATTTGCTTTTTTTGTGCTGTGAAATCCCGAAAGCTTTCGGAACTGACTTTGTGCCATTTTCACAATCGTTAATTTGAAAACAGAAACGTCTCAAAGTCTCTGACTTTACATCATTTGTGCTTATAAAAATAATTATTCTAAAATGATTCGTAAAGAGTCGGGAGACTTTCGATTTGCTTTACGGTTTATAAGAAAAAAAGAATCGCTCGCGTCAGAGGGGAATATATTATTTATAAAATAAATTTGTTGCTAAGTTTATTTAGAATTCACGGAGAAGAGTTTCTTCTTTGTTGTCCTCTAGTATATTTAGCCACGAGTTTATCGCAATAATCAGTATAATTCCTGTTATGAAGATTAAGCTTGTTTTGTTCTAATACTTGATAGTTTTTGTCAAAATCTCTATTAAAAGTGCTTGGAGAAGAAGCAATATCATGAACTAACTGTGCTAAGATTTTAAAAATATTATAGTTTAATTGAAGTGTAACTATATTCTCTGTCCTTAGAGCAGTTGTATGAGTTTGAGAAAAATTTTTCAAATCGTTAGTAAAAGCTTGTTTCCATTGCCCATGTGCTATTCTATTTCGAAGTTCTATTGATGATAGTAATTGGTTATTTATTAAATCTTCAATTTCTAAGTATCTAACTCTTGAAGTGAATGGTAAAGAGGCTGGGAAATTTATATTAAATGGAACATTATGATGTTTTGAGATAGCAATTTGTAGGGCTTTTAACCATTTGTCTTTTAATGTAGAACTTGTATATATATCCTCAATTTCGGTTTGGGAAAATGATTTTTGTTTAGTGAAAGAACCACTCTTATTTGTATAAGTATATTCAGGCTCATAAATTAATTTCATTATTCGAGCCTCACACCAACAGACAGTGAGATAGGAGAGTAGTTTAGTATAGGAATAAATGTTTGTGTTTTCTTTTTTAGAAATAGCGAATCTAAGGTCTCTTTGAATTTGCTCAATTGCACTTTCTAAAGTGCTAACATTTTCACACCATTTTTTGTACATACATAAAATATTATAAAAAAAAACCTAACGGCTAATGAAAACTCAAAAGTGTTTGCATTAGCCGCTAGGAATCGAACCTAACTAATCCTCTTGTAAACAAGTGTGCTTTCCATTACACCATGACTCATTACAAATATATTTTTATTTGTTTAATTAGCAAATAAAAACTTGTGTTTTTTTAGAGACTAGTTTAGAAATTTTAATTGTATTAAAGTTTTCCGTGACATTTTTTATATTTTAGACCACTTTTGCAAGGACAAGGATCATTTCTTTGTACTTTTTTTTGCGCTGATTCATTAGTCGTTTTTGTTTTATAAAGTTCATGATAATATTTCCTGTCTATTGATTGTGCCCAATCATTATCAAGCGCTACATAATCAGCATTCATTTTTTGTAGTCCCTTTTGTAGATGAAAACCTAAATATGTCATTTCATTATCTGCACGATATATTTTACTAAATTTAATTCTTCTTGATATGTAGTCAATAAATTTATCAGGTTTGGATAAATATTTAGCAATTAATTCAAGATCGAAAATGTTTACAGCAACAGGAAGTTCATCGGTTTTGTTTCCTAGTAAAATATGTGCTTGATGTGTGATAGCAGGATAATCATCCAAGACTACAGTGATTATATAATATTCTTTTACAAGATTTATACGGTCAACAAATGTCTTATCTCTATTAAATTTGTAATCATTATGATTTAATAGACATTCTTTACTTATTAATCCTTGTTCATAGGCATCTTGGACAGCTTTCTTAAAATCATCTTTGATTGATTCTAGATTTCCATTTTTTGAGAGGGCTGTTAATTTTTTTGATTTAATTTGGAAAATTAATCCTTTATGATAATGTAAAGCTAAAACATCAATATCAGTAATTTGATCATTTTTAGATTTATTAATAATAATGTTTTGATAAATATTTTTTTCTCCAAATATTGGTGATATTATTTTTTTTACAATATCTTCTGCTACTTTACCTCTATTTAAGAAAGCTTGACTTTGATATTTTTTATCCGCAATCATCCAATAATAAGGGCTTTCATAGATTGATTCTGAAAGTGCGAATGCGCTTGGGAAAAAGTAAGAATTTTCATTTAACTGAATAAGCGGTCTTTCATTGAAAGTATTAAAGTCACCAATATCCTTAAAATGTTTATTGTTGTTTAGATTAATGTCTACCTTTAAAGCTTCTAAAATAAAACCAAATTCAACATTATTATTAATAATCTCATCTTTACTTAGACAAAATAAATAATCTAATCTTTTTTTCTCATCGAGTCTAATCCAAATTTCTTTTGCGTTTATTTTTCTTTCCTGGATAGTTTTTAAATGATCGTAAAATTTGGGTAGTGATTTTAATGTAAATGCTTTGTTAGATTGAAGCCAATCATCATCGTATTTGTATTTTTCAATCGACAATCGTTTGTATTGATTATCATAGGCTCCACTTCCAGAATAAAACATTGCTTCTTGAAATGCTCCTCCCTTATTAAAATGCTCATATAAATCGGGTTTGACGTTGGGATCTATTTTAAAGTTTTCAAGAAAAGTAAAATGCAATTTTTCCATTAATACATAAACCTCATGAAATATTTTATTTTCTAATCCCTCTTCAAAACATAAATCTATTTGAATGTTCTTTATCCATAATCCAATTAAGAAATTAAATTCTTTATGATTTAAATGTTCACGATTATTTTTACTAAATAAAATATCTATCGGTCCTGTAAAATCACGAATCACTATTTTACATAAAATATAAAAAAAATTATGATGTTTAGTAATTTCATCTAATCGTTTTAAGATTTCTGTTTTAGTCATAAAATTTTAAGTTTAACAATTGTTTGTAAATTTTAGATTGTTTTTTTGTTTATCAAATCTAGTTGCTTTCAAATCAATATTGTTACGGAAAACCATAAATTCCCTAAATAAATGATTGCCCTAGCCCTGATAGAAGCGGTATCCTTTTTAGGCAAACGAAAAAGATCTTATTAAACCAAAGATTTTTTGCCTAAAAAGATAATAGCGGATAGCAGGAAACAGCTCATAAAAACCATCATAATTCCACTAAATATTCCACTTAAATTCCCCAAAAAAGGAACACTAGAATTTTCCACAAAAATTTTGTAATTTTGCCGTCCAATAAAAGGAATTAGAAAATGTTAGATAGACTTCAATATGTAAAGCAGCGTTTCGATGAGATTTCGGATTTGATTATTCAGCCGGATGTTATTTCTGATCAAAAACGTTACAAGTCGCTTAACCAGGAATATAAAGGCATAAAAGCGCTTGTTGAAAAGAGAGAAGAATACATTATAGTTTTAGCAAACATCGACGAAGCAAACGAAATCATTGCTGACGGAAGCGATGCTGAAATGGTAGAAATGGCCAAAATGCAGTTGGATGAAGCAAAAGAACGTTTGCCGGAACTGGAGGAGGAAATCAAATTTATGCTGATTCCTAAAGATCCAGAAGATGCGAAAAACGTTATGGTGGAGATCCGCGCCGGAACGGGTGGGGACGAAGCGAGTATTTTTGCCGGTGACTTGTTTAGAATGTATACAAAATACTGCGAAACAATGGGATGGAGAACATCTGTTGTTGATATGAACGAAGGTACTTCTGGAGGTTTCAAAGAGGTTATTTTTGAAGTTACTGGAGAAGATGTTTACGGAACTCTGAAATTTGAAGCAGGTGTTCACCGTGTACAGCGTGTTCCGCAGACAGAAACTCAGGGACGAGTGCATACATCGGCTGCTACGGTTATGGTATTGCCAGAAGCTGAGGAGTTTGATGTTCAGGTAGATATGAACGATGTTCGTGTAGATTTCTTCTGTTCGTCAGGACCTGGAGGACAGTCGGTAAATACAACGAAATCGGCTGTACGTTTAACGCACATTCCAACCGGATTAGTTGCGCAGTGTCAGGATGAGAAATCACAACACAAGAATAAAGATAAAGCTTTAATGGTATTACGTTCTCGTTTATACGAAATGGAATTGGCTAAAAAGCAGGAAGAAGATGCTAAAAAACGTAGTTCTCAGGTAAGTTCTGGAGACCGTTCGGCTAAAATTCGTACGTACAACTATGCACAAGGCCGTGTAACCGATCACCGTGTTGGTTTAACGCTTTACGATTTAGGAAACATCATGAACGGTGATATTCAGAAAATCGTTTCTGAACTTCAGCTGGTTAACAACATGGAGAAATTGAAGGAAGCTTCAGAAGTGTATTAATCGTAGAGGTTCAAAGTGACAGAGTTACAAAGGTTCAAAGGTTTTCTTTGAACATAAATTATATTAAAGCCGGACATTTGTTCGGCTTTTTTTTTAATGAAAATTTAATATCTGTAAAAGTGAGAGTTTTACAGGTTCTTTTTAAAATTATAACGCTAAATTAAGACCAATACTACAATAATAATCTTGCGAAGTAGGATTTGTAATACTGTTGGTAAAGATTAGAATTTCAGTGTTTTATGATTTTGGTATCTCACAAAAAATAAGTTTTTTATTGGCTTTTTTTACCTCATATTTGTGTGTCTTAATCAGGAAAAGACAAATATGCTAATCAACCAATTCAAACTATTTTATGAAGAGAACTTTACTTTTATGCACCCTTTTTGGGAGCATTTTTTACTGTCAGGGGCAGTCGTACTTTGGGTTTCGGGATGATAATTATGCCGGAATACAAGGTGTTTTGTTTAATCCGTCGTCAATTGTAGATTCTAAGTACAGAGCCGATGTTACAGTTTTTTCGGCAAGCGGAACTTTACAAAACGATTTATACGGCGTAAATATCATGGACGCTTTAGACGGCAGTTATAATTTGGCAGAAGATGCCAGCAAAAACTTTAAATCAAACAACAGAGGAAATTTTAATGTGGATATTCTAGGTCCTTCGTTTATGCTGAATATTACGCCGGAGCATAGTATTGGGCTTTATTCGCGCGTGCGAAGCATAACCAATCTTGTTGGGGTAAACGGAGAACTTATTGATGAGGTAAATAAAGAAACAGATGTTTCAAACAGTTTTTTATTTTCGGGCGGAAATCCAAATGGTGTAACCAATTCTTGGGCCGAAATTGGAGCGAGCTACGGAACGGTATTATTAGACCGCGACGATCATTTTATTAAAGGCGGTATTACGGTAAAGTATGTAATGGCGGGAGTAAACGGTTATATTAATGGAAGTGATTTAAGCGTGGCTTTTACCAAAAACAATGCTGATCCTGCTTTGAGTCAGTACACTTCGACAGGAACGCTGAAAACGGCTGCAAGTTATGATTATGAAAACGGAAAAGATCCTAAGTTTGATATGACATCGGCTGGTGTGGGTGTCGATTTAGGATTTACTTATGAATATCGCACCAATTGTCATACTTGTATGGGAAACCGATATAAATTTAAAGTTGCAGCATCGGTAACCGATATTGGAAAAATCAATTATAAAGATCTTACTGAAAACACTTATAACTTAACCGGAAGCGTAAGTCAGGCGGATATAGATGATGCCGATGATATTTTCGAATTCTTTGATTCTAATTACACTAAAATTTCATCAAGAAAAGGAGTGAAAGCAAATTTACCAACGGCTCTGCACACCAATTTTGACTGGAACATTGACCAAAAGTTTTATTTAAATCTAAGCACTGATTTTAGTTTGGTTGATGCTAAAAAAGTCAACGGAACTGCCATTGCTAATTCGGTTACTTTTACGCCCAGGTATGAAACAAGACAATTTAGTTTTTATATTCCGGTAACGTATATGGAATACAGCGGTACTCAGGTAGGAACAGGCTTTAGAGCTGGTCCGTTGTTTATTGGTTCAGGATCTCTTGTTTCGAATTTGTTTTCAAACAAATCTAAAGCTTCTAATATTTACGTAGGTTTAAAACTTCCTATTTATCAAAATTATAATTAAGGTTCTAAGCTGCTAAGGTTCTGAGGGACTAAGGGACTAAGTTTTTTTTAAAAGTTGCTGAGGAACTAAGGTTCTGAGGGTCTAAGTTTTTTTATTTTAGACTTTAGACTTTAGACTTTCAACTTTCGACTTTCAACTTTCAACTTTTTAGGACTTCAACTTATAGTACTCAATCCCTCAGAACCTTAGCTCCTCAGTACCTCAGAAACTAAAAAAAAAGAGATTGTTTCACTTTTGCGAAACAATCTCTTTTTCGATTCAGAAGTATAAACTTAGAAACTAAAATCCTTAGAACCTTAGCATCTCAGCCCCTCAGAACCTTAAAATATAATGAAGTATTAACTGTTTAATCGTTTTTTTAAGTACAAACGTATAAACGAGTTAGATACCGAAAAATACTCGTGTGTATTCGAAACATTTATATAGATTAGAGTACATGTACACACCGTTTTTTAATACTATGTGGCTTAATTTTTCCATGATGTAAAATTTAAGTTAACAATTACTCTCTAGATGGTTCATATTGTAATGATTCTTCTTCATCTTCAGAAGCATCATTTGAAGATTCGCTTGGTTTTGAAACCATATTGGTAACAATAAGCTGTACGATTGATCCTAAGATTCCTTTAAACATCGAATCGCCTTTACCCACAATAAATCTTTTGGCAACATAACCAATGGCAATACTAATGGCAGATTGTGCCAAGTGGCTTTTAAAACCAACAGTTTCGTTGATTTCTTCAACCGTATTCCTGATTAGGTTAATAGGCTTTAAATTCTCTTTAAGATCGTCTATATGGTCTTTAATCGCGCACCATTCTGTATCCTGGCGGTCTTCTAACAGTTTTATTCTCTGATTTAATTCATCAATAGTGTAAATAGGCTCCATAATAGTCTGGTTTAGTTATTAATTGGTTTTAAATCAGTTTTTATTTCTCTTTTAGAATGCTCGATATAATCGAATTTCCAATAGGAGTTTTTATCAGCCTGTGATGCGATTTGTGCACTATAATGGCAACGATTAAATAGAAAAGCGCCATGATAAAAAAGCCGAAATAATATTCTCCCAGTTCTTTTCCTATCCATAAACTTAAACCAATATTAAGGAATAAGGTAAAAAATGCAACAACAATACCGACTGCTATCTTTGATGCTAATGATGATACACCATCAGCAACTGAACATACGGTTTTAAGTTTTAGTAATTCTAAACTTGTTTTTGTATAGTTTTCAGCTTTTTCATAAAGATTCAAATTCTCGTTTGTTGTTGCATTTGGTTCCATGATATTGGTATTTATGGTTTGAAAAAATCACTTTGTATTTTAGTAGTTCGATTTTACAGTTTTAGCTTCATCTTTAACTGTATTGAAATCATCTTTTACTTGATTGAATTTTGCTTTTCCTTCTTCGATGATTTCTTTACCATTTGAAGTAATTGTACTTACAATACCATCAAATTTAGTTTTGATATTATCTCCGTAATCTTTCGATTTATCTTTGATTTTTTTTCTTGTATTTGAACCTTTATCTGGTGCGAATAATACTCCTAATAATGCTCCTGCTGCAGCCGCTGCTGCAAAACCTAAAATTGTGCTAGATGCTTTCATAATATTTGATTTTTAATAGATTAATATATTTATTTAATGTTGATTCGATTTTTTTAAACTTCTCGTCCTTTGATTAGTCTTAGTAATACTGCAATTATGGCAATTACCAGCAGAATGTGAATAATACTTCCAAAACTGTAAACAAAGAATCCAAGAGCCCACAGAATAACAAGTATCACTGCGATGGTATATAATAAGTTTGACATGGTTTTTTATTTAGTGGGTTAGTAATTCAGTTTTTTTTTTTAGTTTAGCTTATACGAAAGGTATATTGACAAGTTGCTGTTTTTTGCATCTGGAACAGTATAAGTAGTTCCTAAAACAGTTCTTTCTTTTCCAACAGTAGTAAGACCGTAGTTATAACGTACTCCAATGCTTATTGGGTCAAAATCTACACCTACACCGGCAGCAATACCAGCATCAAATTTGTTAAGATCGTCTCTGTCAATTTCCTGATCAAAACTACCATCACCGTCTCCGGTTACTTTAGAACTTACCAGGTAAGAAGCATATCCACCGGCATGAATATTAAAGTTTTTAGTAATATTAACTCTTACTAAAAGAGGAACTTCGATGTAATTTAATTTGAATTTAGTCGATCCGCTTGCAAAAGCATTGTTGTATTCAAATTCAGCACCTTTTGTTGTAAATAAAACCTCTGGCTGAATGGCAACAAAATCAGAAATTGGTAATGTTGCATAAACACCGGCATTAAATCCGTATAAGATATTGTTGTCATCTACATCATCACCGCTTCCGTATAGATTAGACATATTAAATCCTCCTTTTACACCAAACTCGGTATTTACATTATTGTCCTGAGCGTGCAGCATTCCAAATGAAGCTGAGATAAAAAGTGTTAAGGCGCATAAAAAATTTGTTTGCATTTTCATAATAAAATAATTTAGTTAGTAATCCGGGCTTTTAAATAATTCTCTTTTTTAATTTTTTTTAATTTTATTTTTGATTTGTGCTTCGGTTTCCCTTAGTAAATCAAACTGTTCAGGTAAATACTTCAATACTAATTTTAAAATTATTTTATCGTTGGTTTCTTTCGAAACGTTTTCTAATAACTTAATCTGCTCTTCGAGGCATTTTTTCATTGAATTCAAATAAACCCGATCAAAATTTGACGAATTAGCGGTAATCAATTCGTAAGTATCTCTTCTGTGTGATGCATTTATTTCAGAAATGATAAGCAGTTTTTTGTTTGCTAATTCTGTTATTTCCTGCAGCAGGCGATTTTGATTGTTTTCGATTTTTTTACCTAAAATCACTATTGAATTTTCTGAACTTTTTTGTTGTGCAATTTGACTTTTTGAAATAATAGTTTTTCCAATATTTGCCGTTTCAATAAAAAAGAAGGCTATTGTTTCTTCTTCTTCATTTTTTGTAAAAGCTTCGTTTTTCTTAAATGTATTTTCTATCGAATTATTTTTTTTGCATGATGAAACACAAATTATAATTAATAAAAAGAGTACTTTGAAGATTACTTTTAGTACGGGTCTTGCTTTCATTATTACTTCATAAAGTATTACATTACAAAGATGCTAACGAATGAAACATTTTGCTTTACAGCATAAAAAAGAAACGTTATATAATTCCCATAAAGAATTTATATAACGTTTTAAGATGTAGTGTTTTAAGGGCTTTCCGCAGTTTAATCAGGAAGAAATATGGTAAAAACCGATCCTTTTTCCGGTTCACTATCGGCCATAATATATCCTTTATGGTTGTCTACGATTTTCTTACAAATCGCCAGTCCAATTCCGGTTCCCGGATAATCAGTTTTAGAATGCAGACGCTGAAACAAAATAAAGATCGTTTCCTTAAACTGAGGATCAAATCCCATTCCGTTGTCTGTAAAAGTTATTTTATGAAACTTCTTAATATTCTGGTCTAAAATTTCCGGATAATCTTCGGCATTTACTTTTACACTGTCAATAGAAATGGCAGGTATAGTATTAGGTTTGCTGTATTTTAATGAATTTCCAATCAGGTTGATGAAAAGCTGTTCTATTTGATACGGAATAACCGAAAGCTTAGGAAGTTTGGTTGCCATGATTACGGCGCTTTTTTCTTCGATAATTTCTGTTAGTTCAGATTCTGCATTTTCCAGTAATTCATTTAAATTGGTTTTAATGAATTCCTTTTTCGTGGTATTGGTTCTCGAAAACAAAAGTAAATCATCAATCAGCACACGCATTCTTTTTGCCGAAACTTCAATTTTTGAAATGTAATCTCTTGCACTTTGTGACATAACTGCTTTATCAGCATCAGAAACCCTTGAAATAAAAGTCTGAATTTTTCTAAGCGGTTCCTGTAAATCATGACTCGCAACGTGGTTAAAAGAAGCCAGTTCTTTATTGCTTTTTTCAAGTTCTTTATTACGTTCCTGCAATTCGATATTAAGCAAATGCTCGTCGGTAATATCAAAATTAATTCCCAGTAAAATTTTACTTCCCTGCTGGTCTGTCAATAATTTCCCTGTTGATTTAAAATATCTGATTTCATGATTTGGAAGCAGTATTTTATAATACACAAACGGAAGCTGTCTGTTTTTGATTATTCCTTCAATAGAATTAGAAACCGTTTCTTTATCATCTGGATGAACAAAATCTAAAAAAGTTTCTTTTACAGGAACAAATGCTCCTGGTTCATGACCCAGTAAACGAAATTGATTGTCTGAATAATCGATTTTATTGGCATCTAAATCCCATTGCCACGTACTGAATTTACCAATCGCTTCCGATTCAGCAATTAATCCGTTTGAAATTAAAAGTTTTTTATTGAAGACTTTTAAACGCTGGAAATCTTTACTGATTTGTCTGTAAGCCAGTAAAATAAAGAATAATGCGGTTAAGAATAAGGAAATCGAAAATAACGGACTTAATGAGATTTCGTCATCATAAATTTTAAGCCTGTTTTTAAGATACGTTTTTTCGATATCGTTCATTTCGTCTACTTTAAAACGAATGTTTTCCATCAAAATTCGTCCCCCAAACATATGATTGTCGAGTTTTCGTTTATCATATGTTTTGGGATCGCTGTATTTTAGGCAATTTTCAAAAGAAACAAAACGCTGAATAATGAGTTTAAATAACTTTCGAAGATTTTCCTGCTGTACGGGATTGTCAGCAGTTAGTTTTTTTAATGTTATAAACGACGTATTTACTTTATCTCTCGAATAAATATACGGAGTTAAAAAACGTGCGTTTCGTGTAATAATATAACCTCTCTGACCGGTTTCAGCATCTTTTATTGCCGACATTAAACGTTCAAGCTGAATGTTTATTTCGTAAGTATGCATAACCAGCTTACTCGATTCGTTCAAGTCCTGATTATGTTTATAGGCAATAGAAGAAAGAAATAACAGAATGAAAACTGCGATTACAAAAATAACTCTCAAAGAGTTTGAAGAATTAAAATTTGGTATCCATTTCATTGGTATACTATTATTTTTATTTTAGTCGGAGCAAGAAATTATCACGGTTTAACCCAGAGGTATGATAGTGCCAGTTTACGGTTACGACTTCATTAATTATTTTTTTTAGCGTATTAAAATCGCTTGGCTTTTTGATATAAATATTAGCTCCCTGAATAAAGGTGTCTTCAATATCTTCTTCAGATGAAGAAGTAGAGTAGATTGCAATAATTATATTTTTAAGATGCTCCGTTTTTTTTATTTCAATTAAACATTCTTTACCGGTTTTCTTAGGCATATTTAAATCCAGAAACAAAATATCCGGCAGTTTATTGTCAGAATCCATTAAATGATCCATTAACTGCATTCCGTCGTGAACAAATTCTACGTTGGTTTGTATTTTGATTTCTTCAAAAGCATCCTTAAAAAAAAGACGATCATCTTCATCATCATCAGCCAGTAATATATTTAATGCGTTTTTTTGCATTTTAGTATGGTATTTAGGTTTTTATTTTAGATTCTCTCTGCGTTTCTTAATTATTCTTTGAAATGCCGACGGCGTGATTCCGGTCGTATTTTTAAATTGTGTGCTTAAATGTGCAACACTAGAATAATTTAGTAAGAATGCGATTTCAGTTAAACTCATTTCGTTGATAATAATTAACTGTTTTGCTCTCTCAATTTTCTGTAAAATGATGAAATTTTCGATAGAAGAATAGGTAACTTCTGAAAATACATTCGATAAATACCCATAACTGTGGTTTAGTTTTTCGGCAAGAAATACAGAACTCTTATAATTATTGCTGTCTTCCATAAAAACCAGCTCAATTATAGCATCTTTTATTTTTTGAACTAATACACTTTTCTGATTTTCAACTATTTCGAATCCGCAGGGACTTAGATTGCTTTTTAAAGTTTCCAGAGCTTCAGCATCAATATTATCATCAATTTCAATTTCTCCAAAACCCAGACTGGTAAAATTTATATTATTTTGTTCCAGATTTTGTTTTAGATAAAGTGAGCAAATGGTGTTAATGTCAAACTTTATAAATAGTTTCATTTTATAGAAAATTTTGGTTAAAGATAATTAATTTATTTGTGGTTACCGCGTTTAATGTTTTTAAAATATATGTTAAACAGAATAGAAAATACTTATTTTTTCAAAAAAATACCGTCTAATATTTTGTTACTAGACGGTATTTCCCTGATTGAGTCATAAGAACTACAAATCTGATAGAATCTGATGAAATTCCTCTTTCGTTTTTCCCAGTTTTTGCTGAAGTTTTCCGTACATTTCGTCTTCTTTTCCTTCAGCAAACATTAAATCATCATCTGTCAGTTCAGCATATTTTTGCTTAAGTTTTCCTTTTAACTCATTCCAGTTTCCTTTTATCTCTGTAGTATTCATGATCGTGTTTTTTGTTTGTTATTAATAATAATGTAAAGGTGCAATTTGTATTTTGAATATGTTTTACATCAATTTCAACTTACGCTGCATAATTCACATTTTAGTGTTTTTTAGACCTGGTAACGGCGTAAAACCCATGCCATTTTTTCGTGTTCTTGTAATAAACCCGTAACAAAATCGGCAGAACCAGCATCGTTGGTCTCGTTTTCAAAAACCGGAATATAATCTCTAAATTCAGTAACCAGCTGCTCGTGGTTTTTTAAAAGTTCTTCCAGCATATGTTTTTGTGATGCATATTCTTTTGGAGATTCCTTAAGAGTCGAATTTTCGATAAATTCTTTCATTGTGCCAATGGTTTTTTCGCCAAGCTGACTGATTCTTTCGGCAACTTCATCAATATTTGCTTCTAAAATTCGGTATTGATCTTCAAACAATTTATGTAATTCCATAAAGCTGTTTCCGGAAATATTCCAGTGAAACTTTCTCGTTTTTACATAAAGTGTCATTTCGTTAGATAAAATAGTGGCTAATATAGCAGAACTCTTTTTTAAGTTAGCGGCAGATATTCCGATATTTGGAGTCATAATTGTGTTTTTTTGGGTTCATATCAAAATTATAAATACAAAAAAGTTTTTTTCTTACACAATTTTTGAAAGATGTTACATCAATTCTATGTTTCCGTAAAGTTTAATGATTTCAATATTGTAGTTTTGCCGCCAGTTCAAACTCAAAACTCAAATTTTAATGAAAAAACAATTACTTATTTTATTCTTATTTATTACCTCTTTACAAGCCGATGCACAATCCTATATGGGATATTTTCATGACAATTACGCAGGAGTTCAGAGTGTACTTTTTAACCCGGCTTCTATTGCCGATTCTCGTTTTAAAACAGATATTAATTTGTTTTCTATAAGTGGTTCTGTTCAGAACGATTTATACGGTGTAAAACTTTTTGATGTTTACAAAGACGGATATGATTTTGACACGCAGTCAAAAATGAGTCCAAAAAATGCTAACAACGGTCTGGTAAATTTTGATATTATGGGACCGTCGTTTATGTTTAACATTGCGCCAAAACACACTTTGGCAGTATTTACAAGAGCAAGATCAATTGCTAATGTAAACAAACTTAATGGGTTTCTTGTAGATCAGGTAAAAGACGGTTTAGACCAGTCGAGTAACTTTAATTACAATTTAGGAAGTCCAAACGCAGCAGCAAATGCGTGGGGAGAAGTTGGTATTTCTTATGCCGCAGTTCTATACCAAAACAACCAGCACTTTTTAAAAGGAGGTTTAACTGCAAAATATCTTCAGGGCGGCGCAAATGCTTATGTTAAAGGAAATAATGTAAGTGTGGCTTATCTTGAAAATAAGGCAAATCCTAAAGCAGGATCTTTAATTTCAACTGGAGAAATTTCGGTAGGAGGAAGCCAGGATTGGGAAAATAATGAAGATTATGATTTTGATGCAGCTTCACGCGGATTTGGTTTTGATTTTGGTTTGGTTTACGAATGGAGACCAGATTACGAAAAGTATGATGTTAGAAATGCAAAACCTGCGGATAACAACTTTAGAGACCTAAACAAATACAAATTACGTTTCGGATTATCTGTAACTGATATTGGTTCTATCAACTACAAGAACTCAAAAATTGATACTTATAATGTAAATGGAGTTGTTACGCAGCAAATGATTGATGATGCTGATGATTTATATGAATTCTTAAACGATCATTACACTAAAGTTTCAAGCTCAAAAGGTGTAAAAACAAACTTGCCAACAGCGATTCATGCTGATGTTGACTGGAACATGTACAATAAATTCTATTTGAATCTTAACGGAGATATCAGCATGGTATCTGAAAACAAATTAAATTCATACGGAATTGCAGACAGAGTTACTTTAACGCCTCGTTATGAAAGCAGATGGTTTAGTTTTTATGTGCCGGTGTCGTACATGGAATACAGCGGTATGCAGGCAGGAGCAGGTTTACGTGCTGGAGTTTTCTTCATTGGTTCTGGATCTATTTTGAGCAATTTAGCTTCTAAAGATTCAAAAGGAGCAGATTTTCACTTAGGAATGAAAATTCCGGTTTACGAAAAACAATTTAAAGATACAGACGGAGACGGTGTAATTGACAAACAAGATGCTTGTAGAAAAGTTGCGGGTCCTGTAGAAAATAATGGATGTCCTTGGCCGGATACAGATAAAGACGGTGTTTTTGATAAAGACGATGCTTGTCCGGATGCAGCAGGTCCAAAAGAAAACAAAGGATGTCCGTGGAAAGATTCTGACGGAGATAGTTTATTAGACAATGTAGATGCATGCCCGGCAGTTGCAGGTCCAGTAGAAAATAAAGGGTGCCCATGGCCTGATACAGACGGTGATGGAATTTTAGACAAAGATGATGCATGTCCTAATGAAGCAGGATTGGCAGAAAACAAAGGCTGTCCAAGTTTAGATGCTGATAAAGATGGTGTTTTAGACAAAGATGATGACTGCCCATTAGTATACGGACCAGCTGATAATAAAGGCTGCCCTAAAGTTACCAAAGAAACATTGGCACAATTGAAAATGGAAGCAAAATCAATTTTCTTTACAACAGGAAAAGCGACTTTGAGCGATGCCAAAATGGGAGAAACGTCTGGAAGATTAGACGCTATTAAAGAAATCCTGAAAAACTATCCAAATGCTAAATTTGCTATTAACGGACACACAGATAATGTAGGTAATGCAAAGGTAAACCAGAAATTGTCTGAGCAGAGAGCAAAAGTAGTAATGGATCTTTTAATAGAAAAAGGAGTAAACCCTGCTAACTTAACTTCTAAAGGTTACGGAGCTTCAAAACCAGTAAAATCAAATAAAACAGCTTCTGGCAGAGCAGAAAACAGAAGAACAGAAATTGTTTATTTAGGCAATTTATAATCTGTAGATAATATATACCCAAAAAGCCATTCTTAATTGAGTGGCTTTTTTTATTTTTGCATACTTTTTAAAAAGAATTATTTCTTTGAAACAGAAGTTCTAAAAAACTAATATGACAACACAACAACTACACGAACAAATTCTTCAAAAAAAATCATTTTTATGCGTTGGCTTAGATCCTGATTTAAGCAAAATTCCAGCTCATTTATTAGAAACCGAAGATCCTATTTTCGAATTTAATAAAGCCATAATCGATGCTACTCACGATTTAACCGTTGGCTACAAACCTAATACGGCTTTCTTTGAAGCTTATGGAATCAAAGGATGGATGTCTCTGCAAAAAACGATCAATTACATCAACGAAAATTATCCTGATATTTTTACGATTGCCGATGCAAAACGCGGTGATATTGGAAATACTTCGAGTATGTATGCAAAAGCTTTTTTTGAAGATTTAAATTTTGACAGTGTAACTGTTGCTCCTTATATGGGAAAAGATTCTGTTGAACCTTTTCTGGCTTTCGAAAACAAACATACCATAATGTTGGCACTTACTTCTAACGAAGGTGCTTTCGATTTTCAGACTTTAAATACAAACGGAACAGAATTGTACAAACAAGTTTTGGAAACTTCTAAAACTTGGAAAAACAGCCAAAATTTAATGTATGTAGTGGGTGCTACAAAAGCAGAATATTTTGCTGACATAAGAAAAATTGTTCCGGACAGTTTTTTATTAGTTCCGGGAATTGGTGCTCAGGGCGGAAGCTTGTCTGAAGTGTGCAAATACGGAATGAATGATAAAATTGGACTTTTAGTAAATTCTGCAAGAGCTATTATCTACGCTTCAAAAGGAACTGACTTTGCTGAAAAGGCCAGGGAAGAAGCTTTGAAAGTACAGCAGGAAATGGCTGAGATTATTCGTTTAAAGTTTCAGGTTTAAAGTTTCAAGTTTGCTTTGAACATAATTTAACCGCAAAGTTCGCTAAGATTTACGCCATGAACGCAAAGTTATTTTTCTTTGTGTGCCTTTGCGAAAAACCTTTGCGAACTTTGCGGTTAAATGTACACCAACAACTTTAAACGTTAAACCTGAAACAAATAAAAAATGAAACAGTTAAAAGACCAAATAGGAAACGTTCATTCTTTTGAAACTGCTCCAAAACGAATTATTTCGCTTGTTCCTTCACAAACCGAATTATTGTATGATTTAGGTTTAGAAGAGAAAATCATCGGGATAACAAAGTTTTGCGTTCATCCGTTTCATTTTAAATCTACCAAAAAGATTGTAGGCGGAACGAAGAAAATTCATTTCGAAAAAATAAAACTTCTTGAACCGGATATTATTATTTGCAATAAAGAAGAAAACACAGAAGAAATTGTAAACCAATTAAAGGAAATTTGTCCGGTTTGGGTTACAAATATTATTTCTATAGAAGATAATTTTCAGATGATTTCAGATTTTGGTCAGTTGTTCAATTGCAGAACCGAAGCGCAGAAATGGAATGATAAACTGACTTTCGCCTTGAGCGATTTCAAAAAATACATTCAGGATATTGAAATCAAAAAGGCAGCTTATTTTATTTGGAAAGATCCGTATATGGTTGCAGGAAACGATACTTATATAAATGAATTATTAAAGCTGAATCATTTTAAAAATATCTACGAAGACAAAGGACGTTATCCTGAAATAGAACTCAAAAAAATGCGTTTAGAAGGCGATCCGGATATTGTTTTTCTTTCGTCAGAACCGTACCCTTTTAAGGAAGAAGATGCTTTTGAAATAGGAAGATTTACGCATCACGCCAAAACCATTTTCGTTGATGGTGAAATGTTTTCCTGGCACGGCAGCCGATTATTGAAGGCTTTCTCTTATTTTAAATTACTTCACGAAAGGTTGAAAAATTAGTTAAATGAATTTCTAAATTCTAAAGGTGAAAGGTCGGTTTTACTTTTGAAAAGTTTATTAAAAGATTGCGGATATTCGAAACCTAATTTATAAGCAGTTTCACTTACACTCAGGGTAGTTGTGGTAAGAAGTTCTTTTGCCTTTTCAATAATTTTATTATGAATATGATGCTGTGTGCTTTGTCCGGTCAGCGAACGCAGCATATCGCTGAGATAATTTGGTGTAACATTTAATTGTTCCGAAATGTAAGCAACAGTTGGTAATCCTAATTTTTCAACTTTGTCACTTTCAAAATATTCAGAAAGAAGAATTTCCAGTTTAGTTAAAAGCGTATTGTTTGCATTTTTTCGGGTAATAAACTGTCGGTTGTAAAAACGATTGCAATAATTAAGAAGCAGTTCAATATGAGAAACCATTACATCTTGACTGAAAGCATCAATAGAAGACAGATACTCTTGTTCTATATTCTGCATAATTCCTGTAATCATCGTTTCTTCTTTTTCTGAAAGATGCAATGCCTCATTAACAGCATAAGAGAAATATCCGTACTCTTTTATTTTTTTTGACAAAGCATAATTCTGAATAAAATCAGGATGAATGACTAACATTGAGCCAGATACCGAAGAATCCATTGGTACTTCTGTAGAAATAACCTGGCCCGGCCCCATAAATGTCATAACTCCTTCATCAAAATCATAATAGTTTTGACCGTATCTCATTTTCCCCTTAAATCCTCTTTTAATCGAAATCGTATAGAAGTTATAAATCACACTCTTTAAATTATTATCAAATTGACAACTTATATCTCTCATATTCACAAAACTTACCAAAGGATGATCTGGTTTTGGAATTTGTAATAATTGATGTAATTCTGAAATAGAGGTAATGTTATACGGAGTATGATCTTCTTTCTTCATGGCTTTAGGTTTAATACAGGAAAAGCTGTCATAAAGATAACTTTTCCTGTAGATTTTTTTTCTGATTTCTTATAGATTAACAGATTTCATTCCAGATTCATCATAACGATTTCCGGTAATCGTTCCTAGAGGAATAATGTTTTCCAATCTGTTCAATTCTTCAGTAGTCAGGACAAGCTGAGCAGCCTCGATATTTTGCTCTACATATTTTACTCGCTTTGTACCAGGAATGGCTAAAAATCCTTTAGAAGCAACCCATGCCAAAGCCAATTGCGAAGCAGTAATTTTTCTTTCGTCGGCGATAAGTTTTATTTCATTTAAAAGTTTAATGTTTTTATAAAATTGTTCTCCTTGAAAACGAGGAATTGATCTTCTAAAGTCATTTTCGGCTAAGTCATCCGGATGTTTTATTTCTCCCGAAATAAAACCTCTTCCCAGAGGCGAATAAGCTACTACACCAATTTGAAGCTCTTGTAATGTTTTTATAATTCCGTCTTCTTCAATACTTCTTTCAAAAAGGGAATATTCACTTTGAACTGCCGTTAGAGGGTGAATGTTGTGCGCTTTTCTAATGGTTTCAGAAGAAACCTCAGAAAGACCAATATAACCAACCTTTCCTTCTTTTACCAAATCAGACATTGCCTGAACTGTTTCTTCTATTGGAGTATTAGGATCAACACGGTGCAGGTAATATAAATCGATATAATCTGTTCCAAGATTTTTAAGAGAACGTTCTACAGCTTTTTTTACGTATTCTTTTTTGCCGTTAAACTGCCAGGTAAGTTCTTCGTTGTCATTAATCTCAAAACCAAATTTTGTAGCAATTATGTAAGCATCACGATTTCCTTTTATAGCTTTAGAAATCAATCTTTCATTTGCCAGCGGACCATATAAATCTGCTGTATCTAAAAAATTACCGCCTAGTTCAAGTGAGCGGTGAATTGTTTTTATAGATTCAGTTTCGTCTGCTTTACCATAAATATCATTTCCTGCAATCTGACTCATTCCCATGCAGCCTAAACCAATATTGGGAACAACAAGTCCCTGATTTCCTAAATTAACTTTTTTGATAGTACTCATAATTACTGTTTTAATTTTAAATCAAAATTGATTTAGCAAAGATCCGTCAGTACTACTTTTATAAAGTATCTAAATCTCGTGTAGTTGTATCCAAAATGAGCCAATGTTTAAAAGATTGTGTTTTTTACCGCAATGCACACAAAGAATTACGCAAAGTTCGCAAAGTTTTTAAGGCAAAGCTTTGCGAACTTTGCGTTTTATACTAAACCTCTTGAGTAAAAAAGCTTTGCGCTCTTTGCGTTAAAATATGATCAAAGTAAAGTAGCTTGAAACAAAGAAAACCTGAAACTAAACTTATATAAAAAAAGAATGCCGACATCTCGAAGACGCCGGCATTATTTAACTAACCAAAACCAAAATAATAAATAACCAGTTTATTACATTACAAATGTCCGACATATATCAATCTTATGCTGTTAAGATGTTGTTATTACTTTGTTGGATATAAGTTAATGTTTAAAAATTGCAGTTGGAGTTTCTTTTGGATTGTATTTTTTAACCGTAAAGAACGCTAAGATTAGCGCAAAAGTTCGGAAAGTTTTTACATAAAGCTTAGCGTTCTTTGCGGTTAAAATTATGTTCAAAATAAGTTAACCTGAAACAAAAGATTATAAAAAAAGAATGCCGGCATCTCGAAGACGCCGGCATCATTTAACTAACCAAAACCAAAATAATAAATAACCAGTTTATTACATTACAAATGTCCGACATATATCAATCTTATGCTGTTAAGGTTTTGTTATTACTTTGTTGACCATAAGTTAAGATTTTTGGTTTTAGAAAAGATGGCGTATTTTGACCTTGAAGTAATTCCAGAAAGAAGAATGCATGTCAGGTGCTCATGAAGTAAATGCTTTTAATGACCCTGGATTAGCAATTGCAAACAGATAAAAAGGGGCTAAGATTCTGAGATGCTAAGGGACTAAGTTTCAGAATTATTTAAATAATAAACCCGACAGGTTTTTAAAACCTGTCGGGTTTGCTTTTTATATTGAATTAGCTTAGAGGGACGTTTAAAGAAAATCTTAGAAACTTAGTATCTTAGAACCTCGGCAGCTTAAGAAAAAACAACTGTCTTATTACTGTAAACCATTGTTTTTCTCTCAGAATGTAATTTTATAGCTCTTGCCAGAACGATGCGTTCTAAGTCACGGCCTTTCATGATAAAATCTTCAACAGAGTGAATATGAGAAACTCTGGCAATATCCTGTTCAATAATTGGGCCTTCATCTAATTCTTCGGTTACGTAGTGGCTTGTTGCCCCAATAATTTTTACTCCGCGTTTAAAAGCTGAGTGATAGGGTTTAGCACCCGGAAAAGCAGGTAAAAATGAATGGTGGATATTGATAATTCTATTTTCGTAAAGTTCAATCAATTTTGGCGTAATAATCTGCATATAGCGCGCCAAAACAATAAAGTTGATTTCATATCGCTTTAATAGTTCAATTTGTTTGGCTTCGCCTTCTTCCTTATTGTCTTTTGTAAAAGGCACACAATGAAACGGAATGTCAAAACGTTCTGCAATCGATCTTAAATCATTATGATTACTTATGATAACCGGAATTTCTACATTTAATTCGCCCGCGCTGTATCTTCCTAAAATATCAAACAAGCAATGATCGTATTTAGAAACAAACAATGCCATTTTTGGTTTTTGTTCCTGATTGTACAAATCCCATGACATGTTAAAATCAGCGGCGAGGGTTTTATCAAATTCTTCTTTTAAGCTTTCAATAGTAATTTTATGGTTGGCGAATTCGCATTCCAATCGCATAAAAAATACATTTTGCTCCACATCAACGTGCTGGTCGATGTACGTAATATTTCCTTCTACTCTCGCAATAAAAGTAGTCACTGCAGCAATAATACCTTTTTGGTCTTTACAGTGAATAAGAATGGTTATTTTTTGCATTTTTGGTTATTTTGGTTAGTGACAAAGTTGCAAAGATTCAGAGTTACAAAGGTTTCTCTGCTCCTTTGTAACTTTGTTCCTTTGTAACTTCAGAAAAAAACTATTTTCCGTCCTGCATTGCAAAAACGCTTTTTAATAAAGGCGTTGTTCTTGCACTGATATTGTTACGGATTTCTTTTTCTTCAACAGCAATCATTTTAAAAACACCAGATAAAGCCTGAGTTGTCGTATAATCAGTTAAATCTGGATTTACTTTTTTAACTAATGGAATTGTGTTGTATTTATTAATGATTTTTGTCCAGACTACATCGGCACCTACTTTTTCAAAAGAACTTTTAATTACCGGATTAAATTTTCCGTATAAAGCAGTTGTAGTGCTTCCTTGTAAATAACTTGTTGCAGCGCTGTCGTTTCCTAATAAGATGTTCTTAGCATCTGTAAACGACATATTTTTCACAGCCGAAACAAATATTGGAGTTGCTTCTTTTACCGCATCTTCGGCAGCGCGGTTCAGCATTTTAATTCCTTCATCAGCAAGAGAACTCAAACCTACTTTACGTAAAGTGGCATCAACTTTTTGTAATTCTTCCGGCATTAAAATTTTTACAGCCTCATTTTTATAAAAGCCGTCTACAGCGGTTAATTTACTCACTTGTTCAGTAATTCCTTTATTAAGGGCTTCTTTTAATCCAGAAGCAATGTCAACACCTCCAACTCCCGGAATCTGAGATGACAGCTGAGGTAATTGATTTAGAGTTTGTTGTACTTGCGCACAAGAAGTAAGTGAAAATGTTACGGCTAATAGTAAAATCTTTTTCATTAGTAGGGGATTTGTTTAAGTTTCAAAAATACTACTTATTCAAAAACAAAGCCACAATTTTATTTAAAGCGAACTAACATTTTGTTGTAAACTTAACATCACAAGTTTTAGCAGCTTAGAATTTCAATTTCTTGACAACTTATCTAGGGCCAAGCCATTCGAATAGTATAATCCCAGTACGATTTGCTTGAAATGTAATCAGGCTGTAACTGCATTATTGGTCTATTAGCAGCATCAAAATATCGAACACGAATAATTTTTTCTTTCGAATCATCTTTCATTTCGATATTTCCTTCGGCATCATCAATTAGTTTCTTTTTCTTTAAGTACAAAGCAGGTTTTTCGATTGTGAATTCTATTACGGCTTCTTCTTTTAGTTTTAGTTTACAGCCAATTAAATTTCCATTGCTGTCAAGAGATTCAATTTTTCTTAAATAATTATTTTCATAATAATAGATTTCAAAAGCAATGCTGCATACTCCTTTTTGAAGTTTGTTATCAGACAATCTAAAACGAAGTATTTGATTTTTTTGATTTGTAAATTCAATAGAGCCATTTCCCTGAGCATCCACATCGTTACGCAAAACTCTCACAGGTTTTGAGAACTGTTTAATTCGATCAATATAAACTTGGTAATTTCCCGCAGATTGTGCAAAAGAGGAAACGCACAGGAAAAGCCCGGCGAATAAAAAGAAAAAAGATTTCATTTATGAGATTGTTGTTTGGTTCAATAGATTTTTTATTTCTGCAGTAAATCTATTTCTTCTTCGGTTTTTTCAATGTAAACAGTTAGTTCACTGTATTTCCATTTTCCTCTTTTTTCTGCTGTAACAAACAAAGTTCCTTTTCCTTTTGGACCTTTGAGCGGAATTTCTAAATTGCAATTACCACTATTATTTGCCGTGCTGATATTGCCAGAAACCATTCCGTCAGTTTCGATTGGACTTCCCAGTTTTTCAATCACTAATTTATTGTTTTGAGCGGCAGCTATAGATTCTTTATAAGCATCAGAATCTTTCATCATTGAGGTAACGCCAAAAAATATTCCGGCAATGAAAAGACCAAAAAGAGTAAGAAGACCTAAACATCCGGTTGGAACAAACCATTTCCAGTTTCTGTCCCACCAATTTTTTTGAGGCTGATGATCGTTTTGCATAGTTAAAAAGGCTTAGTTTAGAAAATGTTATAAGCCCGAAATATACAATTATTCTTCTTAATCTTAGAAGTTAATTACCTGCTAAAAAAAGATTTTAATTATACTTTAAAAAATCATATCAGGATTATAGACTGGATTTTTTTGGTTTAAATCTTCAAGAATAGTCTGTGTATAATCTTTTCCTCCTTTTATTAAATAATACAACGATTTAACGACATAGACTGGTCCTAATGGAAACATTTTCCAGCTGACGGTTAAATTTAAAAAGAAGTGTTTTAAGGCATATTTAAACGTATTTTCTTCGGGACGAACAAAATAAATATTAGAACGTTTAAATTTTTTAAAAAGTTTCGAAATAGTATTCGGAAAAACTACAAATCGTCCGCCCTGCTGTACTAATACGTTTATTTCAAACATTGTTAGACCTTCTGTATTATTGGTTTTCATGGCTAAAAATTTTTGCAAAGTTCTTAAAAAGTAAACCATTTTTTTGCTCCTAAAAGTTTTAAAAATAATAAATTAAGGTTAATTTTTAGGAGAAAAAAAATCGGAAACCCAACTAAATGAGTTCCCGATTTATTCTGTATTCTGAATAAATTAATTGGCGGTAAGGGCAGTCTGCGGAGTTAACTCAGCATCTTTTTCATAAACATCCTGAAAGAAACCAATTTCACCGTTTTCATTTACCAAAGAAGTAAAATAGGTAATATAAATTGGCACTTTTTTAGAAAGTTTAAAACTGCTTTCTACTTTACCTTCCATAGCTTTATCAATTTTTGCCTGAGTCCATTCAGGATAATCTTTCAGCATGGCAACGGCTAATTCTTTGGCCATTTTTACGTTAATACAACCGTGGCTGAAAGTTCTTTTTTCGAAATCGAATAAAGTTTTAGATGGCGTATCGTGCATGTAAATATCGTCTGAGTTTGGAAACATAAATTTAACCAAACCTAAAGAGTTATCCGGACCTGGTTTTTGTCTTACCTGACCATTTACCATTTCCATATTTTTTTCTGCAAGGTAATTTGGATCTGCAGCTATTTTAGATCTTAACTCATTTTGAACAATACTTTGAGGTACTGTCCAATACGGACTAAAAACGATTCTGTCAATCTGCCCGTTAAAAATGGTAGTTTTAGTTAAAGGAGATCCAACAAAAACGCTTGATGTTAATTCTATTTTTCCGTTTTTAACATAGATCAATTCATACGAAGGCACATTTACCAAAACATATTCGTCATTGTTGACTAATTCTGGAGAAATAGCGCGAATTCTTTCCATGTTTAGCATTAAAGTTTTTACTTTATCCGAAACCGGAATATTCATTTCTTTAATATGTTCTTCTGCTAAAATATAATTTGGTTTAAAACCATTACGAACTTTGTATTTCATAACGCCGTCCATTAGCTCACGATCATAAAAATCGCTTTTAGAATCTTGTTTTAAATCGCCCAATAAATACAAACGGGTTCTAACCTGTGCGATAGTAGGTGAAACAGCATCAGGTCGTAAATCTTTATAAGGAGTTTCGGCAACAATAGGTTTCCATTTACTTGATTTTTCAAGTTTTTTGTATTGTTTTAAAACACCTTGCAGTTTGTAATATTGGTCATAAAGATTACCATCGTCTTCAACTTTTGCAGTAGCTTCTTCAATTGTGCTGTAGTTTAAAAAATCTTTCAGCATGGTATCATAAGACAATTTTTTCTTGTCTGAATTGCTTTTTTTGGCGTATAGAACATATAAAGAGCTTAAAAGCATATCGGCATCAGTTTTAGAAATGTTATTTTCTGATGAAGAATCAAAAAGCTGGTCGATTTCTTTTTGGTATGGAATAACCAAATCGTTTGTTTTTTTTGCTTTTTCATACAATACAGAACCAAATTCGTTGATTTCGTCTTCATCAAACCAAATAGTTCCCAGAGTTCTGTTTTTGTATAATGACATTACTTCAGATTTATACTTTTTTAAATCAGTATATTTTTTGAAGAATTCATTTGAAACGCTTTCTTTTACAGCATCATTATCTGAATTGTAAAAGATTGAGGTGTTAGATTTATGCTCTTTAGTATCGGTGCTTTCATATTTACTAAAAGATACGACGCTAAAACTTAGAGCTAAAATAATGCTTAGTGAATATAAAGTTTTCATTTTCATTTAAATTTTTACGTTACTACTTAGATTTCAAGTTTTGGGTAAAAATCTGGGGCCTTTTCTACATTGCTAAATTACTTTAGAAAGCGGCGAAACATGTTTATTGATTTTATTTAAATGTTGCGAAATTGCCATGTCTTTAAGCTTTCTTTAACTATATCAGCTAGTTAGTAAAATTGTTACCCTTTCAGAAAGGAAATAAAAAAGGGATCTGTCAAAATATTTGACAAATCCCCATCATTATAGGCATATATTTATTTACTCGAGAATAATAAAATCACTTAAATTTTTTTCTACATAATTTTTTACTTCATAATACTCATCTTGATCATAGAACTCTTTATCAAATGCTTCAAATTCAGGATGTTTTTTGTAAAGTTTTGAAAATGATTCTATATCTGTCTTGTCATTATTTCCTATTTCTTTTGCTAATTTATTACAGTCAGTTTTTATTTTTTCTAAAAGTTTAGCAGTATTTGGAGCTCCCCATTTGGTTATCATTTCTGTTAATGGTGTCTCAAAAATATAACCATAATATCCGTTCCAGATTAGTTGAACAAATCCACCATTTTGTACTTGAGTATATAAAACTATATAACCATATAAGCCATGCTGGTCATCAGTAAAATGTTTTATCCATTCTTTTCCAGTTATTTTCATTAAATTTTCATATTTCCCAGCAATATTTAATAAGTAATCATATTCATATTCTGTTTCCAGCTCATGCTTTTTTATCTTTAAACGCTCATCCATAGTATTTGAATTTAATTTTAAAAACAAAATTATTTAATTGTACTTGTGTAATTTGCCTGTATAAGGTATTTGAATAATAGAATAGGGTTAAAAATGCTATATATAGTTATTAACGAAATCGATATATTTTTCTTAAAACATAAAGGCTGGTTTGTAAATAAATATTAAAATAATTTGTAAATTGCTCCCTTAAAATTATCATATTCATAAAATGGAACAGCAAATATCATATATTCCTAAAAATAAAGTAAGAATTGTCACAGCGGCTTCGCTTTTTGACGGACATGATGCAGCCATTAATATCATGCGCCGTATCATTCAGTCAACCGGTGTAGAGGTAATACATTTGGGGCATGACCGAAGTGTAGAAGAAGTTGTAAATACCGCTATTCAGGAAGATGCCAATGCTATTGCAATGACATCATACCAAGGCGGACACAATGAATACTTTAAATATATGTATGATCTGCTTCGCGAAAAAGGAGCGGGACATATTAAAATCTTCGGAGGCGGGGGCGGCGTGATCCTGCCAAGCGAAATTGAAGAATTACACGAATATGGTATTACAAGAATTTATTCTCCAGACGACGGACGTTCTTTAGGACTTCAGGGAATGATTAATGATTTGGTACAGCGTGCTGATTTTCCTATTGGAGATAAACTAAACGGAGAAATCGATCATATCGAAAATAAAATCCCAACGGCAATTGCACGTTTGATTTCTTCTGCAGAAAATTTCCCGGAAATTGCAAAACCAGTTTTTGACAAAATCCACGAAAGTAATGCAAGTTCTAAAATTCCGGTTTTGGGAATTACAGGAACAGGAGGAGCAGGAAAATCATCTTTGGTTGACGAATTGGTTCGCCGATTTTTAATTGATTTTCCAGAAAAAACAATCGGATTAGTTTCTGTCGATCCTTCTAAAAGAAAAACGGGAGGAGCACTTTTAGGAGACAGAATCCGTATGAATGCCATTAATAATCCTCGTGTGTATATGCGTTCGCTGGCGACACGTCAGTCTAATTTGGCTTTATCTAAATATGTAGCTGAAGCGATTCAGGTTTTGAAAGCGGCAAAATACGATTTGATTATTCTGGAAACTTCGGGAATTGGTCAGTCTGATACCGAAATTATGGATCATTCTGATGTATCCTTATATGTAATGACACCAGAGTTTGGAGCTGCAACACAATTGGAGAAAATCGACATGCTTGATTTTGCCGATTTAGTAGCTTTAAACAAATTTGATAAACGCGGCGCTTTAGACGCTTTACGCGATGTAAAAAAACAATATCAGAGAAACCATAATCTTTGGGATAAAAACCCAGACGAAATGCCGGTTTTCGGAACTATCGCTTCGCAGTTTAACGATCCGGGAATGAACACGCTGTACAAAGCGATTATGGATAAAGTGGTTGAAAAAACGGCTTCAGATTTGAAATCGACTTTTGAAATCACTAAAGAGATGAGCGAGAAAATCTTTGTGATTCCGCCGGGAAGAACGCGTTATTTATCTGAAATTGCAGAGAATAACAGATCTTATGACGAAATCGCACTTTCGCAGCAAAAAGTAGCTCAGAAATTATACGGAATTTTCAAAACCATCGAATCGGTTTCTGGAAAAGTACCGCAGATTACAAAAGCAGGAATCGACGATTCTACAGTTTTACCAAGCGGAATCGCAGAGCACGACGAAAACAGAATCTTTTTAAATCTTTTACTAAATCAGTTTGATAA
The DNA here is from genome assembly GCF_052044235.1 of Flavobacterium sp. 22659. NCBI lineage: Bacteria > Pseudomonadati > Bacteroidota > Flavobacteriia > Flavobacteriales > Flavobacteriaceae > Flavobacterium > Flavobacterium sp. 22659. The sequence continues at coordinate 259,103 of NZ_JBQEMU010000004.1, read as the reverse complement.
AGTAAAAATGGATTTAGATCCATACAATTGGGAAATTATCCTGAATTGGGATGAAAAGGTTGCGAAATACAAAAATCCAGTTTACTCCTTTAAAGTACGTGATAAAGAAATCAAGATTGCAACACATTCTGAAAGTTTATCACATTTACAGATTCCAAAAATTGCTTTGCCTAAGTATGAAGGCTGGGGCGATATTCTGCGCTGGAATTTACAGGAAAATGTTCCGGGAGAATTTCCTTTTGCTTCAGGATTATATCCGTTTAAACGTGAAGGCGAAGATCCGTCAAGAATGTTTGCTGGAGAGGGCGGACCAGAAAGAACCAACAAACGTTTTCATTATGTAAGTGCGGGAATGCCTGCAAAACGTCTTTCGACTGCTTTTGACAGTGTAACTTTATACGGAAACGATCCAGATTTGCGTCCGGATATTTACGGAAAAATTGGAAATGCGGGAGTTTCAATCTGCTGTCTGGACGATGCTAAAAAACTATATTCAGGTTTCGATTTGGTTCATGCTTTGACTTCGGTAAGTATGACAATTAACGGGCCTGCGCCAATGCTGTTAGGTTTCTTTATGAACGCGGCAATCGATCAGCAATGTGAGATTTACATCAAAGCAAATGAATTAGAAAAAGAAGTTGAAGCTAAAATCAACAAATTATACAAAGAAAAAGGAATCGAAAGACCAAGATACCAAGGCGAACTTCCTGCTGGAAACAATGGATTAGGATTAATGCTTTTGGGCGTTACGGGCGATCAGGTTTTACCTCAGGAAGTGTATAATGATATAAAAGCCAAAACATTATCGCAAGTCCGCGGAACGGTTCAGGCCGATATTTTAAAAGAAGATCAGGCGCAAAATACTTGTATTTTCTCAACCGAATTTGCTTTACGATTAATGGGCGACGTTCAGGAATATTTTATTACCAAAAACGTTCGTAATTTCTATTCGGTTTCGATTTCAGGATATCATATTGCCGAGGCGGGAGCAAACCCAATTACGCAATTGGCATTTACGCTTTCAAATGGTTTCACTTACGTGGAATATTATTTGAGCCGAGGCATGAACATCAACGATTTTGGACCAAATTTATCGTTCTTCTTCTCAAACGGAGTAGATCCGGAATATTCGGTTATTGGTCGTGTGGCGCGTAAAATTTGGGCAAAAGCCATGAAAAACAAATACGGAGCCAACGAAAGAGCACAAATGCTGAAATATCATATTCAGACTTCTGGACGTTCGTTACACGCTCAGGAAATTGATTTTAACGATATTAGAACGACTTTACAGGCTTTGTATGCGATTTACGATAACTGTAATTCATTACATACCAATGCTTACGACGAAGCGATTACAACTCCAACAGAAGAATCGGTACGTCGTGCTATGGCGATTCAATTGATTATCAATAAAGAATTAGGTTTGGCGAAAAACGAAAACCCAATTCAAGGTTCATTCATCATCGAAGAACTGACTGATTTAGTTGAAGCTGCGGTTCTTCAGGAATTCGACAGAATTACAGAAAGAGGAGGAGTTCTTGGCGCAATGGAAACCATGTACCAGCGTTCTAAAATTCAGGAAGAAAGTTTGTATTACGAAACCTTAAAACACAACGGCGATTTCCCAATTGTGGGTGTAAATACGTTCCTGAGTTCAAAAGGTTCGCCAACGGTAATTCCGGCAGAAGTTATTCGTGCTACCGAAGAAGAAAAACAATACCAAATTACAATGTTGGATAATTTGCATAATTTCCACGAAGCAAAAGTAAACGAGCATTTAAATACTTTACAGCAAGCAGCTATTAAAAACGAAAACTTATTCGACCATTTAATGGAAGCTACAAAGGTTTGTTCTTTAGGTCAGATTACTTCGGCGTTGTTTGAAGTTGGTGGGCAGTATAGAAGGAATATGTAAATTTTTTGTTTTTTATTTATATAGAAAACCTCTCAATATTTTTGAGAGGTTTTTTTATGTTTTAGCTAGAAACTTTATGATTTTACGGTTTTCCTCAATTTTATCAAAAGATGTTTGTATATATTAGCGAATAAAATATTTTAATAGTATAATAAAGATCATAGTATAGTTTTAATTTATTTAAGATAATTATAAATTGCTGTAAACACTGATAACCAATGATAAAAATTACCGAAATTCATATTAAAGGTTTTAAAGAAACTAATAGAGAAATAAATATTATTTTTTCGAAAGAACCAATTACCGTAATTTACGGAGAAAATGGAAGTGGAAAAACAACATTTTTAAAGATAATACATGCAATCTTTAATAAGAACGACACCTACTTATTAGAAGAAAATGTAAAAGAAGTTAAAATTTTGTACTCACTTGATCAAAAGAAAGTAAAATTAAATACTATAAAAATAATTGGTAAAAAAGTAGATTGGGGAGATAACATTAAAGATTTAATTAATGAAACTTCTATACTTTTTGGTGTAAACAGAGGTGTAATACAAAATTTCTCAGAGGTAGACGAAAAATTATCAATACATTCTAATTATCAAACCTTCAAGTGGAGCGATTATAATCTTTTGCTAGATCTTAAGGACAAACCAACTAAAAAAAGCAAAAGTCTTTTTAATGAAAATTGGGATGCTGAAAATCATATTTCTGTTGATTTTATTGGAATTAATCAAATAGAAGATTCTATTATAAAGCAATTCAGAGCTGGGCAGAGGGCAACTTCAGATAAAGTAAAAAATGCTTTTTTCAATACAATATCTAATGCAGTTGATATTGAAATGGAACAAGTTAATTATGACTTACCAGTAGATTTCAATGAGAGAATTGAAAAGAAAAGAAATGTATTAATTTCACTGGTGGAAAAGTTAGATAAATCAGGGCTTCAAAAAAAGTTATTGAATTATTTGAATAAGCAAAACCCATCATCAGAAATAGAAGGTAGCAAAATATTTAGAGTTTTATTAATTAATATATTAGGTAAGGTAGAAGAAGAGAATGTAGAATTAAAATCAATAAGTAAATTAATTGAAATTTTTAATAGTCATCTTTATAGAAATAAAAAACTAATTGTTACAGAGGAAGAGACATTTATTGAAATAAGTAAAAATACTACTCATAATTTAAATAAATTATCAAGTGGAGAAAGACATTTACTGACATTTTTGACATTATTTTTAATTATGGGGAGAAATAGAAGCTTCTTTATAATCGATGAACCAGAGATATCACTAAATATGGTATGGCAACGTGAATTAATCCCTTTACTTAGTGAGCTGAGTCCTGACTCTCAAATTATTGTAGCGACTCATAGTCCTTCAATTTCTCATAAAAATTCTAATTATTTAGTAAAATTAATATAAATATGGGATTAAAATACGACTTATTTGATGTTATGGCTGCTGCGATTATGGTTGAAGAACCAATTTTAATTGTTGAAGGCAAAGATGATTTTCAAATTTATGATGCATTGACCAAGAGTATTAATAAAAAAGTACAAGTTTACCAATCTAATGAGTTTCAAGATTATCATGAAGGATGTGAAGGGGTAATTGCCTGTATTGAAAAACTTCAAACAAAATATGCTGAAAGAGAGGATAATATAAATAAAATTATTGGTATTATAGATAAAGATGTAAGAGATTTTAGGCGAGAGATCCCAAATTTAAAAGGTTTATTTGTAACAAAGCATTATTCCATAGAAACCTATTTCGCAACTTTAAACAATTTAAGACAACTTTTAGTTAATATAACTTATAATATTTGTGAAGAAATTGATGATGAAATTTTACATTTTTTAGAAGATCCGTTTAAAGAAAGTCTTGAAAATCTTTATATTATTTCATTAGAGGCGTTGAAAAATGCTTGTAATAATGGATATGACACTACTGTGGGGTACGATTTTTCTGAACATAAAATTTCTGCTTCTCAATTTTTAGATGATGTATTACCAAGATTAGAAAGCAAGAAGGTTGATTTGGAAAATTTTGCTTTTGAATTAAATCTAAATTTAAGTAATGTAAAATTAATTGCAAAAGGCAAATGGTACCTATATTGGTATTTAAATAATATTTATCCATTAATTAAAGATTTGAAAGAAAAATGCAATGGAAACATAATTACACAATGTCGTTCTTGTCGGGTTGGAAATTTTCAAGATTGCCTATATAAAACGAAAAATGATTATCGAATTGATCATTTAATTGAAATGATGTTGACCTTTATTGATAATCAGGAATGTGAAGATATTTTCGGAATAATTAATAATCTAAATTAGCACTATTTTTATAAGCTACTTCTCAAAAATAGTTGCTTTTTTACAAAAGTTATCCTAATTTCCCGGCTAGCGCGAGCGTCCCGCTCGTGAACGCAACGAAATGCACGAGCGTGACGCTCGCGCCAGCAATAACAATAAAAATCCTATTATCAAATATAGCCCGTGGTTTCAACCACGGGTACACAATACGAGTAAGACAATATTACGTTCCCGTGGTTGAAACCACGGGCTATATGTTTACCGTTTTGGAATCGCAAACAGAAATCAATCAACAATTTCCCCAACAAACCCCAAAAACTCCATTTCATCCATAGGAAACAAATGCAGAACGGTTTCTAAAATCAGACTCACATTAATAGTCGCACTTTTATCTGCTTTAGAAAAATTATGCATATCATTATCAAGCGCCAGAATACACAATTTAAGCAAATCGGTAATGAGGCAGCCGAGTTCTAAATAATTGACCACTTTAAATTGTGCGGTATAAGAATTGGCTTCATTGGTTGGTTTTAGCGTTGTAAAATACTGAGCGGTTAATTTTTGCAGTTTTTGTAGCTTTTCCGTTTGATTCGTTTCCATAAGGCGTATATTTTTAAATCCTTTACAATTTGATTTTTATAAAGTTATTATAAGAAAAATTGTACTTTTGTTTGGTTCGGCGAAGGAAGAAATAGATTTTTATGTAACCTATCAATTTTATGTGTTTGGTACACGATTAAATATGTTTTTTACATCTCGCAGATTCTTACACTAAATTATTATCTTTGAATTATGAGCACACTAACAAAACCAAATCATATAGGGCGAAAAATAAGCCGTATTCGTGAACTTCGTAATATGAAGCAGGAAGCTTTGGCACAGGCTTTAGGAACAAATCAGCAGGCGATTTCTATTTTAGAAAATAGTGAAACGATTGATGAAGATAAACTTATCGCAATTGCAAAAGCACTTGGTGTGACAGCAGAAGCAATTAAAAATTTTTCAGAAGAAGGTATGATTAATTATTTTAATACTTTTAATGAAAGTCCTAATAACTATTTTGGACTTAATAATTGCACTTTCAATCCGTTAGATAAATTAATGGAATCTTTCGAAGAAAATAAAAAGCTTTACGAGCGTTTGCTTCAATCAGAAAAAGATAAAATCGAATATTTAGAAAAATTACTAAATCAGAAATAGTAAATCTTTTTAAGAATATAGAAAACCTCTCAGAAATGAGAGGTTTTTATTTTTGATAGAGAGTTAAAGAATAAAATTCTATACAGTTTGTCATTTCGACGGAGGAGAAATCTTCGCAAGTAACTCCGCAGCGAAGAGTTCAATCTTTGTCGAGCTTCTTACGGAGATTTCTCCTTCTTCGAAATGACAATATTGGGGGTTATACAGTTCTAAGTTCCGAAGGAACGATGCATATTGTAGAGATGGATTTTAATCCATCATAAATAAAAAAAAGCAGCTCCATCTTATAGAGCTGCTTTTCTAATTTTTTTTGTGGGGCAAAAAAAGTGGTTAACGACGAAATCCTGGACTATGGTTTACAGTTTCGTCTAATTTTACAGTTTTTGCCTTTTTAGCAGCAACTTTAATCTCATGTTTCGCAACTTTGTCGTTTGCTGTTACTTCAAGTAAATAAGTTCCGGCAGGAAAACCTTCCAGGCTTATTGTTTTTGAAACTTCTAATTTGTTTGCTGCAGATTCTCCCGCATAAAGTAAATTGTGGTTTTCGTCGTAGATCGAAAAAGATGATTTTTCAACTGTGTCTAAAGTAAAGCTGACTACTTTTCCGTTTCCAGTTTGAATGTGTAAAATGTAATCGCCTTTTCCATCAATGGCGTAAGTAAATACTGTTGCTAAAAAAAAGGCAGCAACTAAACCTGTCTTGGTAAATTTTGTCATGTTTTTTTTAAATTATTATTTTTATTACTTAATGTGGAACGGTCAAAACTACAAATAGAATTTTAATTTTTTATCAAAAAAACTGTCTTTTTTGAGGTTTAAAATGCTGAATTAAAACCTTTTCTGTGTTTTGTCTACGCTATGTACGTAAATACGGGACTTGCGGTTTTATCTTTTTTAAAATTATTTTTTAACAAAAAAAAGCGGCTTTAATAATTATTAAGAATAATTTTTCAAAAAAGTTAAAGAGAGTTTTTTTCTTCGGTTAAAAGCATAAAAAAACAGCTCAATAATCACAAAGAGCTGTTTTTTAAAACAATCACAGTTTTAACTTTACTAACTATCTAACCTTATTTATACTTTATGAGAAGTATAACTTTTTTAGCGCACTGCTACGCTTGTATTTTTAGCAGCATATCCTGCTTTATAAACTGTCGAAATTGCTTTTGCAGATAAAACTGTAGCATCATCTGTAATTTTAATTTCGTGTCTAACTTTTTTTACATTGTCTTCTGCCTCTAAAAAGTAAGTTCCTTCCGGAAATTCTTCTAAGCTGAAGGTTCTTAATATTCCATCTTTACCTGAAGCAGTTTCAGAATAAATTAGAGATCCGTCTTTGTCGTAAATTGCAAGGTTTGCTTTTTGTACTCTGTTAAGAGCAAATGTTATAAGCTTTCCGTTTGCTTTTATTACATGAAGATTAAAATCTTCGTTCCCATCAATTGCATACGTACTTCCTGTAAAAAGTACAGCACATACTAAACTCAATTTTAAAATCTTTTTCATAGTTCTTAGTTTTTAAATTATTAGTTTAATTCTCTGATGTAAAATTACTTAAGGACTACAAAAAAAGTATCTGCTCTATTTTCCAATTTCGATGCTGTATTCTCATTTACGAAACCGTTATAGGTTAAAATTTGAATTATATTTATCGTTTTGGTTAATTCGGTTATTATTTTTCAACGTTTTTACAAAAATGTAAATTTACCTTTATCTTACAATTTTGTAATATTTGATGCAAAAAACAGGTCGTTGTATTAATTGATTTTTATCGAAAAGTAAAGCACAAAAAAAACAGCTCAATAACCACAAAGAGCTGTTTCTAAAACTTTCGTTTTTAAACTTTACTAACTATCTAACCTCATTTTTATACTGTATGCGAGTATAAATTTTTACAACGCATGAGTGCGTTTATATTGTTTGCAGAAATCTGCTTATTAAAGTGCTTTTGAAGACAAAACAGAAGTTTCGTTTGTAATTTTAATTTCGTGTCTTGCTTTTTTATTGTTGTTTTCGATTTCAAGGAAATAAGTTCCTTCTGGAAATTCTTCTAAACTGAATGTTCTTAAAATACCTTCTTTTCCAGAAGCATTTTCAGAATAAATTAAACTTCCGTTTTTGTCATATATGCTAATGCTTGCTTTTTGAACCTGGTTTAAAGCAAAAGTGATCATTTTACCATTTGCTTTCATAACGTGCATATTAAAAACGTTACCTCCGTCTATTGCATAAGTACTTAATCCTGATAAAAGTACAGCACATACTAAACTCAATTTTAAATTCTTTTTCATACTATTTTATTTTAATGTTTTTATCTCTAATTCTCTGATGTAAAATTACTTTAGATGTATGTGTTTTTTATCAACTCTATTTTCCAATTTCTATGCTGTATTCTCATTTACGAAACCGTTATAGGTTAAAATTTGAATTATCTTTATCGTTTTCGTTAATTCAGTTGTTATTTTTCAAGGTTTTTAGATAAAGGTTCTGAGGATCTAAGTTTCTAAGATTCTAAGTTTTTTAAAATCTGAAACAAGAAAATAAAGCCGAGGTTTCAATTGCCGGAAACGTAATATAAATCACAATCAGTATCCTAATCTTTGTCTCTGTGGTAAAAAAAACACAGGGAGTATTTGAAATTGGATTTATTTAAATGAGGAGTGTGTTATTTTCAATATTAGCGCAGTCAAAAGAAATATAGCCAGCGGTTTCAACCGGTGGAACACATATAATAAGAATGTAGTTTTTGTATTTGAAAAACAATGAGAATTATAGATATCTGCAAAAAATCTAAAATTCAGAAAAGTTTAGAGCAAAAAAAAACAGCCCAATAACCACAAAGAGCTGTTTTAAAACTTACGTTTTTAACTTTACTAACTATCTAACCTTAGTTTTATACTTATGAGAAGTATAACTTGTTTAGCGTACTGCTACGCTTGTATTTTTTTCAGTTGTTTTGTAAACTGATGATATTGCTTTTGAAGATAAAGTTGTAACTTCATTATTTACGTTGATTTCGTATCTTACTTTTTTAGCGTTGTCTTCAACTTCTAAAAAGTAAACTCCATCAGGAAAATCCTGTAAGTTGAAAGTTCTTAAAATTCCATCTTTACCTGAAGCAATTTCAGAATAGAATAATGTACCTTCTTTATCGTATATAGCCAATTTTGCTCTTTGTACTTGATTAAGACCAAAAGTGATATTTTTTCCGTTTTTTAATACATGAAGATTAAAGTCCTCATTTCCATCAATCGCATAAGTACTGAAACCTGATAAAAGCACCGCACATACTAAACTTAATTTTACAATCTTTTTCATAGTATTTGTTTTTAAAATTATATCTCTAATTCTCTGATGTAAAATTACTATGACTGTATTGTTTTTATATCAACTCTATTTTCCAATTTATGTGCTATATTCTCATTTACGAAACCGTTATAGGTTAAAATTTGATTTTTTTTAGGTGTTTTTGTTAATTCAGCTATTATTTTTCAAATATTTTTAAATGTTAAGATTTTTTAAAACTTCTAATATTCTTACAGAAATAATAAATGTCTATAAAAATGGTCGATTTAATACGATATATTAAAAAAATCAGGAAAAAAAATATTGGTCGTTTAAAAAACGGGCATTTTGCGATTGTTTAAAGTTTGGCTTTTTGCTTATTTTGATGAAAAATTCTCATTTGCGAAACCGTTGTAGGTTAATTTTTAAATTATATTAGGTATTTTTGTTAAATTTGCTATTATTTTTTAAAAGGATTTATCATGAAAACAATTGCCCCAGCTCTTGAAGTGATAACTAACTCATACGGAAGTTCTTTTACCTACACGAAACACGCCGAAAAGACCAATAGCAAAGCTCATTTATGGCATTATCATCCTGAGATTGAGTTGGTTTATATAAACGGCGGGGCAGGAAAAAGACAAATAGGAAGCCATGTTTCCTATTACACAAATGGTAGTTTGATCTTGATAGGCTCTAATTTGCCGCACTGCGGTTTTACGAATGAACAAACGGGAAACGTAAACGAAACGGTTATTCATATTAAACCTGAGTTTTTGGGGAATGGCTTTTTTGGAGTACCGGAAATGAGAAAGATTCAAAATGTTTTGAGTCAGTCAAAAGGCGGAATTGCTTTTGGAGGCGAAACAAAAAAACAAATTGGAAAGAAAATAGAAATGATGGAGCATCAGCTTCCGTTCGAACGTCTGCTTACACTTTTAAGTATTTTGGATGAGTTAGATTCGTCTGAAGAATACACAATGCTGAATGCAGATGGTTTTGCAATGGAACTTCAAACTCAGGATAACGATCGTATGAATGTTGTCTTTAATTATGTTAAAGATAATTTTCAGCAGTCTATAGCTATCGACGAGGTTTCAAGCCTGGTAAGTATGACAACTCCTTCGTTTTGTCGTTATTTTAAAAAAATATCTAATAAAACATTTACTGAATTTGTAAACGAATATCGTTTGGTGCATGCTTCAAAACTTTTGGCCGAAAAACCAATAAGTATAAACGAGGTTTGCTATGAAAGCGGTTTTAATAATTTCAGCCACTTTAGTAAATCGTTTAAACAATATACCGGAAAAAGCGCATCGCAATACCGCCACGAACACAAGATTATAATTAGTTAATATTTGTTGAAGGTTAAATTTTATCAGCCTCGAATTCATGAATTTAATTCATTGAATTCGAGGCTTTTTGTCTGCTAAAAAAAAATCATTTCAATCTGTGTAATCTGTGACAAAAAATTGAGAGGCTTTGTTCTTAGAAAATCAGTGAGATTTTTCATATAGTTATTCGGAAAAAAGTATATTTACATTCCTTTTAATCGAAAAAAAAACTATCAAAAATGAAAAACCTTAAAATTTTACTATTCGCCGTTTTTCTGTGTCTTTCGTCAATGTCATACGCAGCAAAAGTAGACACTTTACAAATTGCAAGTGCAGCCATGAGTAAAACTTACAAAGCTGCAGTTGTTTTGCCAAATTCGTATGCTAAAAGTAAAACTGCTTTTCCGGTAATGTATTTACTGCACGGTGCATACGGACATTTTAGCGATTGGCTGAAAAATACGCCAAACAAAAAACTCGTTCAAAATTTATCAGATCAATACAATCTTATTATTGTAATGCCAGAAGGCGAGACCTTTAGTTTTTATCTGGATAGTCCGGTAAATAAAGAAAGTCAGTTTGAAACTTTTATTACACAGGAAGTAATTCAAAAAGTAGATAAAACCTACCGAACAATAAGCAATAGAAACGGAAGAGTAATTACAGGTCTATCAATGGGAGGGCATGGTGCTTTGTATCTTTCGACCAGGCATCCTGATTTATTTTGTGCGGCCGGAAGTATGAGCGGTGCAGTAGATATGGGTACCATGCTTAATCGTGAATCATCGGCTCAGGTTGTAAAATTAATGCAGCCGGTTTTTGGAGATAAAAGTGATAGTTCTGAAATGTACGCACAGCACGCTGTTATGGGAATGCTCGATAAAATAAAAGCAAACAAACTGCCTTTAGTTATAGACTGCGGTGTAGATGATTTCCTGATAGAGCCAAACAGAGAATTACACCGACGATTAGTATATAATAAAGTAGAACACGATTACACCGAACGTCCGGGTGCGCATACTTGGGACTACTGGGAAAATTCACTGCCATATCACGTTTTGTTCTTCAATAAAATTTTGCTTAAAAATCAAGTAGTTACTAAGAAATAGGTGAAAAATATCTAATTTTTAAACCTTAAGATTTTTTTTGGTTTGATTTTTGGAATACCTTTATAGTACAAACCTTAAAAAAGATAATATTATGAAAAAGATACTTACACTATTCGCAGTTGTTGGGTTAATTGCATTTACAAGCTGTGAAGGACCAGAAGGGCCTCCGGGACAAGATGGAGGAGTTTTGCTTCCTTATGTTTATGAAATGAATAATGTTAATTTTGCTGGACCAGATTTTGCTGTTACCAGTACACCGTCAGGTATGTTGTCTGGAGATAATGTTTTGGTATATGAGTTAGTTAGTGCTCCAAATGCAACTGACAGCTGGGCATTGTTACCTCAGATATATTACTTTAATGATGGTTTAGAAACTGCTCAGTATAATTTTAACTTTTCTAAAAATAGAGTTACAGTTTTTATTGATGGAAGTTTGAGTGATTTATCTCAGTTGCCAAGTAGTTTTAGACTTGGAAAAACGTTTAGAGTTGTTATTATTCCTGGAGATGACGGGTTAAATGCAAAAAAAGCAAAAGCTGATTATTCAGATTATAATGCTGTAATTAAAAAATATAACATTGATGATAGCAATGTTAAGCAATTAAACTAATTCTGAAATGAATTAATAAAAAAAAAGGAAATCGTAAGATTTCCTTTTTTTTATACCTAATATATTAGAACTATTAATGCTGATCTAAATCAGAATCAGTTAATACTTTTTCTTTTCCGAATTTAAGTGAAACCAATATTCCTACTAAAAGTGAAAGTGCAATAAATCCTAAAGATGCCCATTCTGGAACGTGTATCCAATCGTGTAAAAGCATTTTTAAACCAACAAAAGCTAAAATGGCAACTAAACTGTATTCTAAATAACTGAATTTTGCCAGCATATTTGCCAGGAAGAAATACATAGAACGCAATCCAAGAATAGCAAAAATATTAGAACTGAATACTAAAAACGGATCTTTAGTAATAGCAAGAATTGCAGGAACACTATCTACAGCAAATAAAACGTCCATTACCTCAATTACAATCAAAGCTACGAAAAGCGGGGTAGCGGCTTTTTTTCCTTTTTCGGTTAAAATGAAAAATTTCTCACCATCCATTTCTGATGTAATAGGAATAATTTTTCCTAAAGCTTTGTAAACAAAAGAGTCTTTTGGGTGAAAATCTTCTTCTTCGCCAGAAAACAACATTTTTACAGCAGTAAATATTAAGAAGATTCCAAAAATATAAGTAGTCCACGCAAATTTATTGATAAGCATTACTCCGAAGAAAATCATTAATCCGCGGAATACAATTGCGCCCAGAATTCCCCAGAATAAAACTCGGTGCTGGTACTTTTGCGGAATTTTAAACGATGCAAAAATAATGGCAATTACAAAGATATTATCGACACTTAAAGATAATTCGATTAAATAACCGGTGATAAACTTCATTGAAGCTACTGCAGGTTTTAAACCATCAGGGTTTTCGATATAATCTGTAGTGTAAAGCCAATAAATTACTCCTGAAAAAAGAAAGGATAAAGTAACCCAAATTAAGGTCCATTTGCTGGCTTCTTTGGTGCTTATAATATGAGGTGTTTTGTTAAATACACCTAAATCTAAAGCAAGAATAAAAACTACGGCCAGCAAAAAGAGAGTCCAGACTATCATGTTGATTTTTTTAAATGATTTACAAAGATAAGTTTTGATGTTTAACTTAAAAATTAAATTTAGTCCTAAAATTAAGGAATATTTGTTATTTGTAAAATGTTAATTATTATAGAGTTATGAGGTTTCTGTGTGTGTAAAATTCAAAATGTTTTTAAAATTTGCAGAGTTTAACGCATAAAAAAATGCCAGCAGTAATGCCGGCATTTTTAGAATATATTGTAAGCTTTGAATTATAGAGCTGATTTAACAGTTTTGATAATTCTAGCAGCAATTTTGTAAGGGTCTCCGTTTGAAGCTGGTCTTCTGTCTTCCAACCATCCTTTCCATCCTTTTTGAACAGTCATTAAAGGAATTCTGATAGAACATCCTCTGTCTGAAACTCCATAAGAGAAATCGTGGATAGAAGCAGTTTCGTGTTTACCAGTTAAACGTTGGTCATTGTAAGCTCCGTAAACTGCGATGTGCTCAGCAGTAACAGGACGGAAAGCTTCACAAATTCTTTCGTAAGTAGCCTGGTCTCCACATGTTCTTAATACTTCGTTAGAGAAGTTAGCGTGCATTCCAGAACCATTCCAGTCTGTATCTCCTAGAGGTTTTGGGTGATATTCAATATAGTAACCATATTTCTCAGTTAAACGGTCTAATAAGTAACGAGCAACCCAGATTTCGTCTCCTGCTTTTTTAGCTCCTTTAGCGAATAATTGGAATTCCCATTGTCCGCAGGCAACCTCTTGGTTGATTCCTTCAAAGTTGATTCCTGCAGCGATACATAAATCAGCGTGTTCTTCAACTAATTTTCTACCGTGAGTGTTTTTTCCACCTACTGAACAGTAGTACATCCCTTGTGGAGCAGGGTATCCTCCAACTGGGAAACCAAGTGGAAGCTGTGTTTTAGTATCCATGATGAAATACTCTTGTTCGAAACCAAACCAAAAATCATCATTATCATCATCAATTGTGGCTCTTCCGTTAGATGGGTGCGGAGTTCCATCAGCATACATAACTTCAGACATTACTAACCATCCGTTAATACGAGTTGGATCTGGATAGATTGCAACTGGAACTAATAAACAGTCAGAAGATCCACCTTCAGCTTGTTTTGTTGACGAACCGTCAAATGACCAATTTCCAAGTTCTTCTAATGTTCCTTTGAAATTTTCGTGCTCTTCAACTTTAGTTTTACTTCTAAGATTTTGAGTTGGTTCATATCCGTCTAACCAAATGTACTCTAACTTAATTTTAGCCATAATAATATAAATTTATTTTTTTTGTTTTTTCGCTGGGTCAAATATAGATTTATTTTTTTAGTCCTAAAAATTAGGGGGCTATTTTGTTTTACGAAGTACTATTTTTTTGAGAAGCGCAATTTTGATAGGGGTATATTTTAAAAAAAGTAATTTTTAACACTATAAAAAAATAAATTCGTAAAAATATGGTGTTGTTTTTGAATTTTAGGGTTAAGAAATTATGAAAAAATGTTTATTTAATGAATAATATTGAGGTTTTTTGTTATATTTCTTTACATCATCTTTATTATTCTTTAAAAAAAGCTTCATCTGTTGAAAAATCCTCGTATAAAAATCTCGAATTTAAGTTTAAAACAGGGTTATTTATTGTTTATATTTGTCGATCATTTTTCAATGAAAATTATTACGAATTTTTAAAATTATAGACATGTCAACATTACGTTTCCAAGCGCTAAAAGAAGCTTCTACCAGAAAGCCGGTGCATTTTGAAGAAATTGATAGAAAATCTAATCTTTTTGGTTCAAATGTGTTTAATGAAAAAGCAATGAAGCAGTATTTAACTTCTGATGCTTTAAAAGGAGTAAGAGATGCCATTCAACATGGAACGAAGATAGAACGAAAACTGGCAGATTATATCGCCATGGGAATGAAAGAATGGGCATTATCAAAAGGCGTTACACATTATACACACTGGTTTCAGCCGCTTACAGGAACAACAGCAGAAAAACATGATGCTTTTTTTGAAACGTCTTATGACGGCAATGAGTCTGTGGAAAAATTTGGCGGTGCACAATTAGTACAGCAGGAACCAGATGCATCAAGTTTCCCAAATGGTGGAATTAGAAATACATTTGAAGCAAGAGGTTATACAGCCTGGGATCCAACTTCGCCTGCTTTTATATATGGTACAACTTTATGTATTCCAACTGTATTCATCGCTTACACTGGTGAAGCTTTAGATAATAAAATACCTTTATTAAGAGCATTATCTGCAATTGACGAAGCAGCTACAGAAGTTTGTAAATATTTTGACAAAAACGTAAAAAAAGTAACTGCAACTTTAGGATGGGAGCAGGAATATTTCCTGATTGACAAAGCGCTGGCAAATTCTCGTCCAGACTTAATGATGACGGGAAGAACCTTATTAGGTCATACTTCTGCAAAAGGACAGCAGTTAGACGATCACTATTTTGGATCTATCCCAACCCGCGCGCTTACTTATATGAGAGATTTAGAGCAGGAATGTATGTTATTGGGTATTCCGGTAAAAACGCGTCATAATGAGGTTGCGCCAAATCAGTTTGAGTTAGCACCAATTTTTGAAGAAACAAATCTTGCTGTAGATCATAACTCTTTATTAATGGATGTAATGCAGAGAGTAGCAGAACGTCACGACTTTAAAGTATTATTTCACGAAAAACCATTTAAAGGTGTAAACGGTTCTGGAAAACACAATAACTGGTCACTGGCAACAGATACAGGAGTTAATTTATTGAGTCCGAGCAAAACGCCAATGAGTAATTTACAGTTTTTGACTTTCTTTATTAATACAATAAAAGCAGTAAATGATAACGAAACTTTATTAAGAGCTTCTATCGCAACAGCAAGCAACGACCACAGGTTAGGAGCAAACGAAGCGCCGCCGGCAATTATGTCTGTATTTATTGGAGCGCAATTAACAAAAGTATTGTCTGAGTTAGAAAGTGTAACAACAGGAAAACTTTCTCCAGAAGAAAAAACAGATCTTAAATTAAATGTAGTTGGGAAAATTCCAGACGTATTATTAGACAATACAGATCGTAACAGAACTTCGCCTTTTGCTTTTACAGGAAATAAATTTGAGTTTAGAGCCGTAGGTTCAAATTCAAACTGTTCAAACGCAATGACCACTTTGAATGCGATTGTAGCAAAACAATTAATAGACTTTAAAAATGAAGTAGAGAACCTAATTGAGTCGAAAGACATGAAAAAGGATGATGCTATTTTTAATGTTTTAAGAGAATACATCAAACAATCTAAAAAAATCCTTTTTGAAGGAGACGGTTACAGCGAAGCTTGGGAAAAAGAAGCAGCAAAAAGAGGTTTAAGCAACTTTAAAACTACTCCGGAAGCTATTAAGGCTAAAGTATCAAAACAAGCTTTGGAGTTATTTGCTGAACTTGGAATTTTTAACCACGTTGAAGCCGAAGCCCGTTACGAAATTGAATTGGAAGAATACACAAAGAAAATCCAGATTGAAGGCAGAGTTTTAGGTGATATTGCCAGAAATCATGTAATTCCTACAGCAATTCGTTATCAGAATACTTTAATTGAAAATGTAAAAGGTCTAAAAGAAATCTTTGGAAAAGAATTTGAAACCATTGCAAAAGAGCAGATTACTTTAATTAAAGAAATTTCAGGTCATATTGAAGGAATCAATTCTAAAGTATTGGCAATGACTAATGAAAGAAAAAAAGCAAACCAATTGACTGATGCTCAAAAAATGGCCGAAGCATATTGCAATAAAGTAAAACCTTATTTTGATGAAATTCGTAATCACTGCGATAAATTAGAGTTATTAGTTGATGACGAAAGCTGGACACTAACAAAATATAGAGAATTACTGTTCACGAAATAAGTTTATATAATTAGAAATGTTAAAAACCTGTCTTGATAAAGACAGGTTTTTTTATGATAAAATGAAAAATTGGTCTAATTGATACTCATTTTAATAAATGTTAGTCCTTAAATGTAAATAAATTGTAATAATAAAGTAATTTCCTACTTAAATTTTTAGCCGTTTTAGTAGTTCATCGAGATAGTTTTACATTTCATCGAAAAGAAGTTAAGTAATTGGAAAATAGCTAATTCTACATGAATCGTGTATCAATAAGTTTTCTAATTTTGGTCAAGAGAAAAGGAAATAAAGATTCAATTTTTGTTTTCAAATGAAGATGTAAAGCCCCCAGACTTTCCCCCAAATCAAAACCTGCATAATAAGTTGTATTAATAACCAATTAAATATATTTATTATGAAAAAAGTAATTTTAAGCATCTCAGCGATGCTGTTTGTGGGAGTAGCGGCAATCGCTCAAGGTAACACTTCATCAGTGAACCAAGTCGGAAATTCTGACACCGGTATTGTGAATCAAAACGGACAAACAAATGATTCTAAAATTGACCAGTTAGGAGATTCAAACAAATCAGAAGTTTATCAGGGAATTCAACCGGCAACTTACAATGCAGTAAACAATAAAGCTGATGTAAAACAAGACGGTAACAGCAATGGTGCATTTATTTCTCAAAGCAACCATGATAACCAAGCTTATCAAACTCAAAAAGGAAACAGCAACTCTGCTACAATCTGGCAAGATCAAATTGTTAATGCACCAAGCTCAACTGGTGGATTTGACAAAGCCTGGCAGACACAAACTGGTAACAACAACACTGCAACTGTAGATCAAGGTACTACTGGTAACGAAAAACCAACAGGAGCTCCTTTTACAGCTGCTCAAATTGGACATGTTAATGGTGTAGCTGTTCCGGTTGGTCCTCACAGCAAAAATGAAGCTACTCAAACTCAAAAAGGAGATAACAACGTAGCTTATGCCAGCCAAGGTGGTGTTTCTAACAAATCATGGCAGACACAAACTTCTCCAAGCGGTACTACTGCAGCAAACAAAAATGTTTCAAACCACTATCAATATGGTGATGAAAACCAAGCTACATCTGTACAAAACGGTACTAAGTTAACAGAAAACACATTACAGATTGGAAACAAAAATACAGCAACTGTAACTCAAACTGGTGCTGCACACAGCAGTATTGCTTTCTCTAAAGGAAACATGAATGTAATCACTGTTACTCAAAGCAACTAAGGGTTAAAATACAAATGTGATAGTCGCAGAACGACTATCACATTTTTTAATTTTAAATGTATCAAGATGAAAACTTTCATTCTCTCTATACTATTATTAATTCTTTATTGTCCTGCCTTTTACGGTCAGTATAATAAAGAAGACAATTCACAATTCAGCCATTACAGTTCCTCACTTTTTAACTCAAAAGAAACCGCAATGAGCGTGGTTTCGGTTTTAGATAAAAAGGAACAAAATGAGCTAAATTCAAAAATCCAGCCTGGTGTTCAAATTCAGCAGATTGGAGATTTAAACAAAGTAAAAGCCAATTTACAATCAAATGAAACCAAAGTTTCTGTTGACCAAAAAGGAAATGTAAACGAATTGCTTTTGGATAAAAAAGCCAAAACGATTACACAAAATGTGATTCAAAAAGGAAACAATAATAAAATTTCTGATTTTACATTAAACACAAATTATAATGTAAATATGGAAATGATTCAAAAAGGCGATAATCAAAACATTCAGAATATTGGAACCAATTCCCTTTCAAAAAACATGAAAATTACACAAACAGGAAATGGAGCTTCAATAATTCTTATTAATAAATAAATTGAAACATGCGTTTTTTAAACAGACATACTATAAACTTAGTCCTTTTTTATACTACTATGGCTTTCTTCGGGCAGGTGCCGCAGGACAAAATAAAAGCTAAAATTGAAGTAGAAAACATTGAAGGAAATGTAAAAATTACCGGTACAGCCGAAAATCTCACCGATGTTATGAGAAGTGCTGCATACAGGTTGTCTGTTATAAAAAATAATAATAAAAGTAATAATCAGTCAAATAATGACCAGGTTGGAATATTTACCCTGCAGCCAAATGAAATACAAAAACTGTCAACCTCACAGATCAATCTTCTGGAAGATGATGAAGTAATTGTACTGCTTTTGTTTTATGATGAAAACAAGCAGATAATTGCAAAAGACCGCGTGGTTTTGGGTGAAGAAAAAAAAAAGAAGATCCAATAATTCTTCCTGCTGACGGATTTGTTTTGCGGGGAATTATTACAGATGATACCAAAACCAAAATGGGAAAAGATTTTTATGACAGGTATTATTACAAGTACAATGATATTGGAATCAACGCTGATAAAATAGTCACAATAGGTGAAGAATATAGTTTTGCGAGAAACACCGCTATAACCGTTTCTATAGATAACGAAGTTATATACGAGTTTCTGGCCAGACCAGACGACGAATTCTTAGACGCTGTTGCAGAAGAATCTGTAAATGCAACCTTCACTTATTTGAAAGAAAAAGAAAAAGAGCGCAAATATTTCACTCAGTATTAATTTTATTATTAACGACATGAAATTTATAACCATCCTCGCAGTATTCCTGCTTATTTCTCCATTTATAAATGCGCAGGCCTTAGTTTATAAACCTGTAAATCCTGCATTTGGCGGAGACACTTTTAATTATCAATGGCTTTTGAGCAGTGCCGAGGCTCAAAATAAGCAAAAGGATAAAACAGCCGAAACAAAAGAACAAACAGACCTAGAACGGTTTAAAGCCAATTTAAATTCGCAGCTCTTAAGTCAGATTTCGAGTACGCTTTATAAACAGCAATTTGGTACTGACGGTATTAAAGAAGGCTCTTATACCTTCGGAAGTTATTCTGTCGACGTTTATCCATCAGCAGATGGACTCACACTTAATATTTTAGATACCAATACCGGCGAACAAACTCAGGTAATCATCCCAAATCAATAACATGAGATTACATTACTACTTATTTATTCTGATCGCATTTCTTTTTGCGGGCTGCGGTGCTTATTACAATCAGCCGACCGGAGTACAAAAAGCAATTTTGGGAGAAAGCACTCCTGCGACATCTTTATTAAAAGACCTGCCAAAACCAAAAGAGCAGGTTGTAGTTGGGGTTTATAAATTCCGTGACCAAACAGGACAATATAAACCACAGGAAAACGGAAGCAGTTTTAGTACAGCCGTAACCCAGGGAGCAACTTCAATTTTAATAAAGGCTTTAGAAGATTCAAAATGGTTTATCCCAATTGAACGTGAAAATATTGGAAACCTGCTTCAGGAACGAAACCTTATTCGTGCTACAAGACAGGAATATGTAAAAAATGCCAATCCAAATGAACCACAGTTAACTCCTTTATTATATGCCGGAGTTTTGCTCGAAGGCGGTATTGTTTCGTATGATTCTAATATTATTACCGGAGGTTTTGGTGCTAGATATTTTGGTGCCGGAGCATCTGTAAAATACCGTCAGGATCGTGTTACCATTTATTTAAGGATGATTTCAACATCAAACGGAAAAATTTTAAAATCGGTTTATATCTCGAAAACCATTTTATCGCAGGCAATTGATGAAAGTTTGTTTCGATATGTAAATTTTAAAAGACTTTTGGAAGTTGAAACAGGTTATACAACAAATGAGCCCGTACACATGGCGGTTACCGAAGCCATAGAAAAAGCTGTAGAATCTTTAGTCTTAGAAGGACTTCAGGATAATATTTGGGAAGCTGATGCACCAAAATGGCAGGTCGATAATTTGATAAAAGTCTATAATGAAGAAAATAAAACTGCCGATGTAACAGGACTTTATGGAAGAGTTTTAGAAAACAGAAGAGGTAAATATGCCATAGAAGTTTCGGGGGGAGCTGCTTTAATGGACGGAGATTATCGTGATCCGCTTTTAAGACCTTTTGGGCGGGGTGCATTAAAGTTCTTTTTAACACCTTCCTTTAATATAAGTGCTTCTACAAATGTTGTAAATCTGGCCAACAAAAATTTGCTCGATGTAGGATATATAACATACGATCTTAATCTGGAATGGATTTTACTTCCAAAAGACCGATTAACACCGTATTTATATGGCGGCGGCGGACTTGCGATGAATCGGAAATTTGAAAACACATACGGAAAACTGCAGTATGGAGCAGGACTCGAATATTTGGTTTCAGACCAAATTGGACTAAAATTATTTGCTGAACAAAACATCAACTTTAGTGATAATGTCGATTATATAAAAGCAGGAACCAGAGACGATTATTATTACAAGTTTGGTTTTGGACTTACTTATTATTTTGGTAAAAAGAAAAACAAGTAAGGAGATCAAATCTGAAATATAAAATGAAATTTAAATTTAAAAAAAAGGAATAATGAAGTATTTATACAAAATAGCAAGTGTACTTTTTTTATTGTTTTTGGTTTCGTGCAGTGAAGAAAAAATAGGAGAGTCGGAGTTTGGAACCGTTACCGGAAAAGTAGTTTCGGCAGATACTTTTGAGCCGATGGAAAACGTAAAAATATTATCCAGCCCAACATCAAGTACCGTATTTACAGATGAAACTGGAAAATTTACAGTTTCAAATGTAAAAGTGGGCGAATATTCTTTTCAGGCTCAAAAAGACGGATATGTTGCGAAATTTGAAGCCGTAACCATTACAGCAAATAATACATCTGAAATTGTTTTTGAACTCAGTAAATCAACGGCAAATAATAAACCGCCAACAGTTCCGGTGTTAGTAAGTCCAATTGATAACAGTACAGCACAAGCTGTTTCGCTGGATTTAACCTGGACTGCAACAGATCCTAATAATGATGTACTGACTTTTAAAGTAACACTTAGAAATGACAGTAATAGTGATGTAAAAACTTTTGAAAATATAAAAGAGAAAAAACTGGCCTTAACAGATCTGTTATTCGGAACAAAATATTACTGGCAGGTTGAGGTTAATGACGGTATAAATACACCTGTTTTAAGTACTATCAGCGCTTTTACAACTTTACAATTTCCAACAACACGTTATTTGTTTGTAAAAAAGATAAGTGATAACAATGTAATTTTTGCCGCAGATGATGCCGGAAAACAATATCAGTTAACCAGTTCCGATAAAAATTCCTGGCGTCCGAGGAGAAATAATCAGGCGCAAAAAATTGCTTTTATTGCCACAAACGGTTCGCAAAATGATATTTACACAATGAATTTTGACGGAACAGGAATAAAAAAAGTAACCAGTTCAGTGCTAATCGCAGGTTTCAATTCAGATTATATAGGTTATTCCTGGAATGCTTCAGGAAGTGAGTTTATTTATCCGAGTTTTGATAAATTGTACAGAATTAACAGTGATGGAAGCGGTTTAACCAAAATATTCCAAACTCCAAACGGCAAATTTATATCAGAATGCGACTGGAGTGCCGACGGAACTAAAATTGCCTTAAAAGTAAATGATGCCAATGGTTATAATGCAGAGGTGTATGTTATTGATACTTCGGGTACAATAACAGCTTCAATACTTTCCGGACAACCAGGCGCAGTTGGCGGTTTAAATTTCTCTGTTACCGGATTAAAATTAATTTACACCAGAGATATAACCGGTTTTGAAAATTCGACTTACCGCCAGCTTGATACCAGAATTTTCGAATATAGTTTTGTAACATCATCGTCTTATCAAATTGTAACTGAGAAAATTTCGGGAACCAACGATTTGGATGTACGATATGCTCCAAACGAATCAGAATTAATTTTTACCAATACATCAAATGATGGTATTTCGGCAAAAAATATTCTAAAAACCAGTATAGGAGTTGCAAATTCCAGAGTTGTATTATTCTCCGGAACTTCAATGCCGGACTGGGAATAAAGAGAAAATTCCATAATAACCAACATAATTTAATCGGAGAAAATCGGCAGTATTCAAAATCTGCCGATTTTTTTATGAATCATACAGACGAATCAATCGAAGAATTTAAAAAAAGGGATTATCTTTGCAGCACATCAACACAAACTAATTTTCATGAGTTCAGATTCTAGCAAAAGATATGCACAAAGAGGTGTTTCGGCATCAAAAGAAGACGTACATAACGCTATAAAAAATATTGACAAAGGTTTATTTCCGCAGGCATTCTGTAAAATTGTCCCAGATTATTTAACTCAGGACAATGAGCATTGCTTAATTATGCATGCTGACGGAGCGGGTACAAAATCATCTTTGGCTTATATGTACTGGAAAGAAACCGGAGATCTTTCGGTTTGGAAAGGAATTGCTCAGGATGCCTTAATCATGAATATTGACGATTTATTATGTGTTGGCGCAACAGATAATATCTTGCTTTCTTCAACTATTGGAAGAAATAAAAACTTAATTCCTGCTGAAGTTATCTCGGCAATCATTAACGGAACAGAGGAATTAATCAACGAATTAAAATCATTTGGCGTAACGATTCATTCAACAGGAGGAGAAACTGCTGATGTTGGAGATGTAGTTCGTACCATTATTGTAGATTCAACAGTAACAGCAAGAATGAAACGTGCAGATGTTGTAGACAATGCTAATATTCAGGCTGGAGATGTAATTGTTGGTTTGGCTTCTTTTGGTCAGGCTTCTTATGAAAAAGGATATAACGGAGGAATGGGTAGTAACGGATTAACTTCTGCCCGTCATGATGTTTTTGGTAAATACTTAGCAAAAAAATACCCTGAAAGTTACGATGCTGCTGTTCCGGAAGAATTAATTTATTCAGGACAAGTAAACTTGACAGATGAAGTTGAAAACAGTCCAATAAACGCAGGTCAGCTGGTACTTTCACCAACAAGAACTTACGCACCAATTATCAAGAAAATTTTAGATAAATACACACCAAGTGAGATTCATGGAATGGTGCATTGCAGCGGTGGTGCGCAGACTAAAATTTTACATTTCGTAAAAGACTTACACGTTATAAAAGACAATTTATTTCCGGTGCCGCCATTGTTCAAGTTAATTCAGGAACAATCAAAAACAGATTGGAAAGAAATGTATCAGGTTTTTAACTGCGGTCACAGAATGGAGCTTTACGTTCCGGAAAATATCGCGCAGGATATTATCGAAATTTCAAAATCATTCAATGTTGATGCACAAATCGTGGGTAGAGTAGAAGCTTCAGATTCTAAAAAACTTACTATTACCAGCGAATACGGAACATTTGAATATTAATTTTTAAAGTTACAAAGGTTCAAAGGTTCAGAGTTGCAAAGACTTTTGAAACTTTTAAAATAATTATTAAATTTAGAGATGCATAATTGTGCATCTCTATGTTTTTTTAACACATTATATTATGTACGAATTACTTTTTTGGAAATATCTGGACGAAATTTACCTGAACAATCAGGAAGTTTATGAAGCGCTTGTAGAAAAACAAGATGTTGAAGGTCTTGCAGTACTTCAAATTGAAGTAATCGTAAACAGAATTAATTCTGTCTTTTCAGATTGGGAAAGAGTTGACGAAAACAGCTGGAAAAATCCAAAAGGAAAAGGCGCATTTCAAGTTATTACAACACCGCAGAGTATAAAAATTGACTGCTACGGGACAGAAGGTAAAACCATGAATAAATTAGTAGATATCATGGAAGAATTTAAATGTCCGCTTTACGATCCGCAGGTTCCGGAACGTTATGATGAAATGAGTGAATAAGTTTTCTCAAAGATTTTCAAAAAACATAAGCCATGTCAAAATCAAATTTCAGTTTTTCGGATAATATAATTTTAGAAGACGATGCTGTTTTACTGCGTTCACTTCAAGAATCAGACGTAGAAAATTTACTTGAAATTTCGATCAACGAACCAGAAACCTGGAAATATTCCTTAGTGGGTGCTGACGGAAAAGAAAATTTGATCCATTATATTCAATTGGCAGTTAAGGAAAGAGAAAACCAAAAAGAATTTCCGTTTATAGTTTTCGATAAGAAATCCCAAAAATACGCCGGTTCAACACGTTTTTATGATATCAATCTTGATTTCCAAACTTTACAGTTAGGATATACTTGGTACGGATCAGCGTTTAGAGGAACCGGATTAAACAAACATTGTAAATTTCTTTTGCTTCAATTTGCATTCGAAACTCTGAATGGAGCGTGTAGAATTTCGTGCAGATAATAACAATGAAAGGAGCATAGCAGCAATGAAAAGCATTGGCTGTAAAGTTGAAGGTGTTTTAAGAAGCAATATGCCAACACGAGACAGTAATGTTCGCCGAGATTCTATTGTTTTAAGTATTCTAAAAAATGAATGGTTTGATGAGGTAAAAGAAAATCTAAAGAAAAAGATTTATAGAATTAACAATTAACAATTAATTCTTTATCCGTCTTTCAATAATAAATTCTGTTCTTTTCTTAATTTGATTAGTAATTGATCGATATTTAATTTGATCTTTTGTGGTAAAGAATTCCAATTTGCATCTTTTTTAAAACTTCTGCAATAGTCTAAATCACATTCTACAGCACGAATAACATATTTTTTGTTATTGTAAATTGTAATAATTTTTACTCTCCTGATTTCTCCATATTCCGTTTTCGTTCCGTAAACAATTACCGGATCAATATAACCATCGCCGTCAAGATCTTTGGTGCTGCAGTATTTCGTCCAAAACCAAATATTAGTTTCTTTCGGTTCAGAATCTTCAAGCAGATCATTTATTCTCCATTTTTCTAAAAAACCACCATGATCATTCATGACACAAATTGCCTGAATTTTAGTGTTCAAAGTATCTTTTTTCGAAATATTTTTTTGATTTTCGGTTAAAATCAAATTCGTAACTCCGCCTTTATCGCTGTATTCAAAAGCTCGATAAATAGGGAAATCGGCAATCTCATTAAGTTCTCTTTGAGCGATTTGCTCTTTTGACAGTTTATAGCTTTCAGTTTTTTGAGAAAAAGTAAATATAGAGTATAAGAGAAACAAAAACAGCGTTATTTTTTTCATTTGGGCATTTATTAGAACAATCAAAGATATTTAAATCGAATTTGATTTTACTATTCGTAAGTTTTTAAATTTGTATATCAATATTTTTAAATTTTATACCTGATTTTAAAAGATCGATAATTAGCAGGAATGATTCTTCAATTATGTAATCATTCAAATTGTCATATAAATTCCAATTGTTAGATGATATTATTTTGAATTTACTTTGATTTAATTCAGGTCTAGGAGCGAATTTTTTTTCGTTAATTCCCCACACAATTTCTTTGCTAAATGGAACCGAAAGAAATATAGAATGACTTCTTATTGATAATGAAGATGTTGTTGTTGTTCCTTTTTTGTAAATTCCATTCCAATTACCTTTTCCCAAAAGTATATAAAATTCAATGGTCCATTCTGGCAGCTCATTTATGAACTTATATTCATTTGCTATTTCATTAATGCGTTTCTCTAATAATAATCTTTCATTGTGTAGATTAGGAAAATCAATTATTGCAGGACTTATAACTACTTTTAGTTTCATTATTATACTTTTTTCAAAGATATTAAAAACATAGGAAAATATTTACCTGTAGTTTATCAAGTAGTTTAAAATTTAAATTTTTAAAAAGGCTAATTTTATTGTAATTTTCTAGACTTAAAAAACTTAATAAAACCACATGAATATTCTGCTGCAATCTAATTTTCGTTTTATAATTGGAGTTTTACTATTTTCTTTTACAGTAAACTGTAATGCGCAAAAAAAGACAGACAATAAAAATTTAATTCAATATGTTGATCCAATGATTGGAACGGCAAAAATGGGACACACTTATCCCGGTGCAACAGTTCCGTTTGGGAGTGTGCAGTTAAGTCCGGAAACCGATACAATTGCGTATAGTTTAAACGGAAAATATAATGGAGAAGTTTATAAATACTGCGCTGGATATCAATATGAAGATAAAACCATTGTAGGATTCAGTCACACACATTTTAGCGGAACAGGCCATTCAGATTTAGGAGATTTTCTAATTATGCCAACTACAGGAAAACTGCAATTGAATCCAGGCGTGGCATCAAAACCATTGTCAGGATATCGATCAGCATTTTCTCATTCTACAGAAAAAGCAGAGCCGGCTTATTACAGCGTCCTTCTGGAAGATCACAATATTAAAGCAGAACTTACTGCCACAACCAGAGTTGGAATGCATCAATACACATTTCCAAAATCAAATGATGCCCATATTATTCTCGATTTAACTTCCGGAATTTATAATTACGATAAAAAGAATGTTTGGACTTTTGTGCGTGTAGAAAACGATACTCTGATTACAGGCTATCGCCAAACAAACGGCTGGGCAAGAACCAGAACCGTTTATTTTGCTATGGCATTTAACAAACCAATAAAAAGTTACGGACAGGCTGCACAGGAAAAAAGCGTTTACAGAGGTTTTTGGGGAAGATTTGATCAAACAAAAAATTTCCCTGAAATGGCAGGACAAAACCTGAAATTGTTTTTTGATTTTGATACCAATGAAGGAGAAAAAATTAAAATTAAAATGTCTTTATCGCCTGTAAGTTCTGCAGGAGCCTTAGAAAACATGAAAAAAGAAACTCCAAACTGGGATTTTGAACAAGTTAAAAAACAAAGTCAGGAAGTATGGAACAAAGAATTGAATAAAATTCAGGTTGAAACTATTCAAAAAGAAGATTTAGTAAACTTTTATACCGCAATGTATCATGCGTTTCTCGGCCCGACAGAATACATGGATTTAGACCGAAATTACAAAGGTTTGGATATGAATGTTCATAAAGCTGAAAACTTTACTAATTATACCAGTTATTCACTTTGGGATACTTATAGAGCATTACATCCATTCTTTAATATTGTACAGCCTAAACGAAATGCCGATATGGTAAGTTCAATGCTGGCACATTCTGATCAAAGTGTGCATAAAATGCTGCCAATTTGGTCACATTATGCTAACGAAAACTGGTGCATGATTGGGTATCATTCCGTTTCGGTTGTGGCAGATGCAATCGTAAAAGGTAATGTTAGTTTTGATGCCGAAAAAGCACTTCAGGCTTGTGTTAATACTGCAAAAGTACCTTATTATGACGGATTAGAATATTATATGAAAAAAGGATGTGTTCCTGAAGATAAAAATGGTTCATCTGTTTCTAAAACCTTAGAATATGCTTATGACGACTGGGCAATTGCACAGGCAGCAAAGAAACTGGGTAAAACAGACGTTTATAATGAATTTATCGAAAGATCTAAAAATTATAAAAACGTTTACGATGAGAAAACCGGATTTATGCGTCCTAAATTAAACGACGGAACTTTCAAAAAAGAATTTGATCCGCTTGATACACACGGACAAGGATTTATTGAAGGAAACTCATGGAATTACAGTTTGTATGTACCGCAGGATCCCGCAGATATGATTAAAATGATGGGAGGAAATGAGAAATTTAAAATTCGTTTAGATTCACTTTTCAATATGCATTTACCAGATAAGTATTTCGAAAATACAGAAGATATTACAAGAGAAGGAATTATTGGAAATTATGTTCATGGAAACGAACCTTCGCATCATGTTGTTTATTTATACAACTGGACTGATTCGCCTTGGAAATCGCAAGACAAAATTAGAATGATCCTGAAAAAAATGTACAGAAATGGGGCAGATGGCTTAGGAGGAAATGACGATTTCGGACAAATGAGCGCCTGGTATATTTTCAGCAGTTTAGGATTTTATCCTGTTGCTCCGGGTTCTGATGAATATGCTTTAGGAAGTCCGCTGGTAAAAAAAGGTATTTTTAATTTAGAAAACGGAAAAATATTTGAAGTTGAAACCGTAAACCAGTCCGATAAAAATGTGTTCGTAAGTAAAGTTTTGCTGAATGGAAAACAGCTTGATAAACCATTTTTAAAACATGCTGATGTTATAAATGGCGGGAAAATTACGTTTTATATGAGTTCAAAACCAAATAAGAAACAATATCAAAATTAGTTTTATGTTTGTCACCCTGAGCGTAGTCGAAGGGTTTTTGCAACGAAAAAGGGCTTCGACTTCGCTCAGCCTGACAGAAAGATTTTTCAGCCGGACAAGAGAACAAAGATTAAATCAGTATAATTCGTGAATTCGTGGCAAATAACAAAAAACTTCACGAAATTTGCACTTCAAATAAAGACAATAAAATATGAAAATAAATTTAAAATCAGGAATTGATAAACTGCTTTTCGGAATGAAGCAGAACGATGTTACAGCTGTTTTAGGAAAACCTGATAAAAACTATAAAGATGAAGATGACAATGTGATTTTTGTATACAATGCACACAAAATCAGATTGACATTTTATGAAGAAGAAGATTTGAAATTAGGCTATCTTGTGGCTTCTAGCAATGATCTGGAAGTTTTCGGATTTAAATTAATTGGAAGAAAAATTGCCGATGTTAAAAAAGATTTTGCTGCAAAAGGAATCACAAAATACAATCAGGAAACTTTTGATACTTTCGAAAACTATTTCAATGAAGACAACTGGTTTATTCTTCAAACAGAATTTGATGAGGTTGTAAAATTTGAAATAGGAGCAATCATCAACAATAAAGATGAATTTGACTGGAAATTTCCTGTGAAGAAATAAACTATTTTTTGTCAGGCTGAGCCAAGTCGAAGCCCAACCCAATGCAGATTTAACTTGCGAAGGCTTCGACTTCGCTCAGCCTGACAACCTTAATAAAGTTCCAGTATAAAAAAAACCGACAATCACTTGTCGGTTTTTTTTATGGGTTAGAAAGGATTATCCTTTTAACCATGCATTTTTAATTTTGTCTTTTGAAGCATCAGTCGCTTTAAAAGTTTCAGTTTCTTCAAACGGAAGTTTAACGGTTCCTTTTATGGTTTCTTCTTTACCGCCGCGTTTTACTTTTAAAGTAATAGGATCATTTTCTTTCCAGTTTTCACTTTCAGTAATAAGATCATAAATATTTTCTAAAGAATATGCTTTGTTGTTTACTGCTAAAATTTTATCGCCTCCTTTTAAGTTAAGGTTTTTAAAGAATGCACTTGGTTCAATATCAGAACGAACAGCAATTTCTTTTGTTTGTTTATCAATTGTGATGTATGGAGTTTGACCTTTTAAGAAAATTGGACCTGCCTTTTTTTCTTTTGATTTTGTTACTCCTGCTTTAGCCAGATAAAAATCGTAAGGAATTGGTGTAGTTCCTGCTACATATTTGTTTAGGAATTCGCCCACTTCAGGATAAGTTAAAGACGTTATTTTAGCAAAAAGCTCATCATCATTAAATGGTTTATTAACGCCATATTCTTCAGAAAGTTTGTGCATTAAATCAAGAATCCCTCTTTCTCCGTTGCTTTTTTCTCTAATGATAATGTCAATGCACATACCTATTAAAGCACCTTTTTGATATACATTTAAGTATTGATCCTTATACGGCTGCTCTAATACATTTTTACTCATTACAGTAAATGACATAGTATCATCTAAAGTTTTTGCCTGCTCAATTTTATCAGCAATACGAGAATAGAACTCAGCTTCATCAATTAATCCCTGATTAATTTGGAAAAGGTTGGCAAAATACTCTGTTACACCTTCATACATCCATAAATGTTCAGACATTTTTGGTGCGTTATAATCAAAATACTGAATTTCTTTTGAGTGAATGGTTAGTGGAGTTACAATATGAAAGAATTCGTGAGAAACCACATCTTTCATAGATTCTACCAGTTTTTCTTTCGGCATAGTCTCAGGAAGTACTACTGTAGTTGCTGTTGGGTGTTCTAAAGCTCCAAAACCGTGTGCATCGTCTTTAGCCATGCTTGATAAGTACAGTAAAACGGTATATTTTTTAGTAGAGTTTACTTTTCCTAAAAAGTTTTTTTGAGCCGTCATCATTGTTTTCATTTCCGGAGTGATGCTTTCTGCAGTAAATTTTCCAGTTGGAGAATAAACCGCAATTAAAATATCCATTCCGTTAACGTTAAATGTTGTATAATCTGGTTTAGAATACATAATTGGATTTTCTACCAATACCGCATAACGAGGTGTTGTAAAAACATCGCTTGTTTTGCTTGCATCTTCATCTGTCATTGAAGTTGCTCCCCAAAGTGTTTCAGGATGTGTAATGGTAACTTTGTAAGGAACTTCTAAATTATCTTTAAAATAACCTAC
Organism: Flavobacterium sp. 22659; assembly: GCF_052044235.1. Taxonomy (NCBI): domain Bacteria; kingdom Pseudomonadati; phylum Bacteroidota; class Flavobacteriia; order Flavobacteriales; family Flavobacteriaceae; genus Flavobacterium; species Flavobacterium sp. 22659. Next base: position 228,256 of record NZ_JBQEMU010000004.1, on the reverse strand, counting down.
AAAGCCATGTGTGTTTACCATGAAATTTACACCTGCATTGATATTTGTTCCTGCTGGAGAGAAAACATCATCATTACCAAATCCGGTTCCTTTTTCAGTATCAAAAGTATCATTAACTAAATAGGTAATTTTTGCCAGCGCTTTTGCATTTGAAATAGACCATGAATTATCGTCAAGTCTTTTTACAGTTAAAGGATTTCCTTTAACATCAAATGCTTTAAAATCTTCAGAATATTTTCCGTAGTTGTCTGTAGAATAGGTTCCAGGAACTGTTTTTGGAATGCTGTAAACGATTTCATCCGTTTTAATTTTTGGCGGTGTTACCGTTACTAAAACCTTGTCATCTTTTACATCAGTTAAATTAATATTAACATCTACCACATTGCTTTTTCCAGCAGTGCTACCTGTTTTACAGCTCCAAAGCGTTACGGCAAGAGCTAATGTGTAAAGTATTTTTTTCATTTGTTTATGTTTAGTTATGTGTATTGGACTTAAAAATTGTTTAAAAGTTACAATAAATTTAAAAATATAAAAAAAACTCCCGAAATCAGGAGTTTTAATCTTAGTCAAATTTATTTTTTATATAATATTTTCCGTCCAAATCTTCGTCAAAATCATCAATTTTAATTGGTTTTGGTTTAGGTTTATTTGCAATAGCCTTCTTTTTCCACATCTCAAATTTTTCAAGAGGCATTTTCTTTTTCATGATTTCAAGAACTTCTTTTTCTGCCAATCCAAATTCTTTTTTTATAATTTCAAATGGATTTCTTTCTTCTAAGGCTAACGAAACAAGTTTTTCCGTTTGTTCCCAATTCAACTCTTTGCGGTTACTCTTTTTCATCTCGTGAAAATTAATTCAAAATAGAGGGTTAATGATTAATAGATTGATTTTCATTTTATATATCAATATTAATAAAAAAAATAATTAGTTGTTTCGATGGACTATAATTTTTTTTATTGATTTTTTGTGTTTTTAACAGATCTGGATTTTTGAAACGGAATTTGAAGTAAATTTTTTAATTCGTTGTTTTCTTCACGCTTCATGTGTGTATCTACGCCATAAATTAACTGATCTTTTGGCAAAGTGGTAAATGTGCCGAAAAGCCTGTCCCAAACCGAAAAAATATTGCCATAATTACTGTCTGTATAAGGTAAAACATAATGATGATGTACTTTGTGCATATTAGGAGAAACAATAAAATAGCTTAGAAAAACATCTAATTTATTTGGCAGGGAAATATTAGCATGATTAAATTGTGAGGCAACCACAGAAAGTGACTGATAAAGAAAAACCATCCACATAGGGCTTCCTACAATTAAAACCCCAAGTGTAGTAAAAGCGAAACGTATTACACTTTCGCCGGGATGATGCCGGTTTGCCGTTGTGGTGTCAATCCAGGTATCGGTATGGTGTATAAGATGAAAACGCCACAAAAACTTTACTTTATGTTCGATTAAATGTACTAAATAAGCACCTATTAAATCCAATAAAAGCAAACCTATAATGGTATAGAGCCAAATTGGCATTTGAGGAAGCCATTGCAGAATTCCAAAATGATTTTCTGTTGTCCAGGCAGCCGTTTTTATTAAAATAAAAGCCAGAATAAAATTTACGATAATCGTTGTAATGGTAAAGAAAATATTGATACCAGCATGATGCCATTTTCTGTACTGCATTTGAAACAGCGGAAATGTATTTTCAATTAACCAAAAAATAGTAATACCGCCCACTAAAATTAAGCTGCGGTGTGAAGATGGAATAGTACTGAAGTAAGAAATAATTTCGTTCATAACAATTAGATTTGAGTTAGAAAGAAGCTTTTCCTTTTTGATTTTATCTAAAGAAAAAGAGAAAACCTAATATAAATATATCTGATTTTCTCTTTAAATTTTATAATTGGTTAAATATTTTTATGCTTTTTTTATCAAACTGATAATAAATAATAATATCCAGGCACCTCCTACAGCAATTAAAATCTGCCATAAAAGTCCGCCGCCGCCAATACCAAGTTTGCCTGCCAGCCATCCGCCAAATATACCGCCAATTATTCCAACAATTATATTACCGAAACCTGCACCTTTCCAAATTTGGCCAGCCAGCCATCCCGAAATTGCTCCAATAAGTAAGAAATATAAAAAACTCATGATATAATAAATTTTGTTTTAGTTTGTATGATCTTGTGTATGATTTTGTAATAATGATTTGTAAATAAATCCGGCTGTAATTGCGCCTAAAATTGGAGCTGCCCAAAACAGCCAAACCTGAGTAAGAGGCGTTCCGCCTGCAAATATCGCCTGAGATAATGATCTGGCAGGATTTACAGAAGTATTCGTAATAGGAATACTAATTAAGTGAATTAAGGTTAAGGCAAGACCTATTGCAATACCAGCAAATTTTCCGTTTGCAAACTTATCTGTCGCACCTAAAATTACTAATAAGAAAAATAATGTTAGTACAAACTCAGCAATAAAAGCAGCCTGCAGAGAATATCCATCTGGAGAAAAAGCTCCATAACCATTTGAAGCAAAAGCTCCGGGTTTAGTATTATCAATTACAAACCCTGCTTTTCCAGATGCAATTGTATATAAAGTTCCTGCCGCTGCTATTGCACCAACACACTGGGCAGCAATATAGGGAAGAAGATCTTTGGCAGAAAATCGTCCGCCAGCCCATAAACCAAATGAAACAGCTGGATTAAAATGTCCGCCTGAGATGTGCCCAACGGCATAAGCCATTGTTAAAACCGTTAAACCAAATGCCAAGGCAACACCAGCAAACCCAATTCCCAGAGTAGGATATCCGGCAGCAAAGACAGCGCTTCCGCATCCACCAAAAACCAGCCAATAAGTTCCGAAGAACTCAGCAAATAATTTTTTCATAATAAAATAATTTTAGATTAATAGATTTGATTGTTAAAGGGTATATTGGAATGCCCAAATAATCAAAACTAATTGTAAGGGCAAACGTACAAATAAAATCCATTTTGGCAAGTTAAAACCTGCTTTTTTATTTTGAAACATATAAAGATTTGCAGGGAATATCGCGATTAAAAGTGCAATAATTCCCCATGCGGCATATTGTGTTGTAAGGGAAAACATTAGTAAGATGCCTAATACAATTTCGGCAATACCACTTACAACATTTATTAATTTTGGGCTTTTAAAAAAAGGAGGAATGATTTTGATGTACATTCCGGGATTACGAAAATGATTGAATCCGGCAAGTATATAAAGTATCGCCATTAAATATAAATGCCATGGTAAATTCATGATAGTTAATTATTTACGGCTAAATTATGGAAAAATTAACACTTATTACATTACAAGGCAGTTTTTTTTAATACGGCGTAAAAAATCTTAAATTTTGCGTTTGAAATTTATATTCATGATAATGATTGCAAGAATGATCAGAATAATTCCAATCCATTGCGTAAGAATTACTTTTTCATTCAAAAGAACAAATGCCATCATAACCGAAACCGGCAGTTCCAGAGCCGAAACAATACTTCCTAAACCAATTCCGGTTAACGGGAAACCTAAATTCATAAGGATTGGAGGAATTATAGTTCCAAACAAAGACAAAATAATTCCCCATTTTAGGAAAATTGCCAGATTGAAAGGTGTAACCTGAGTAATAAATCCAAATGTAAATACAATGATAGAACCTCCTAAAAGCATAAATAAGCTTCTTTGTGCTGGTGAAATTTCGGTTGCTACACGGTTGGCAGTAAACATTGTTGTTGTAAAAGAAGCTGCAGCTAAAACGCCCCAGACAATTCCTCTCCAGTCAAGTACAATATCATTTTTAAGAATATTTGTAGCTAAAACAGTTCCAAAAAGAACTATAAAAACAGCAATGACTTTTTGCTTTGAAGGTAATTTTTTTTCTAAAATCATTTCCAGTAAAACTCCCATCCAAACAGTCTGCATTAATAAAACGATTCCAATAGAAACCGGTATAAATTTTACTGCCAGATAATAAAACAAACTCGTCATTCCTAACGATGTTCCGGCAAGCATTAAACTGAAAATATTTTTTGGAGTAGCTTTTACTACTTTATCTTTATTTTTTAATTTTTGAAAGGTATTAATAATCAAAACGCCGATAATTCCAAGTATAAATTGAGATGTTGTTACCTCTGCTGTAGTATATCCTTCTGAATAAGCCATTTTTACGAAAGTAGCTAACATTCCGTAAGTTGTAGCTCCTAAAGCAACTAAAATTACCCCTTTTAATACGTTGTTTTGTGACATTTTGATTGTTTGTTTTAAAAAATTCAAGCCGGCAAAGGTAAGCTATTTTATTTAGGAATTAATAGAAAATATACGCAAACGTTATCATTGTGCCTGCTTAAAGTGTCATATTTGGTTTTACTTTGATGATTTAGCAGAATAAAGAAATAAAAAAGCCGTCAACTTTTAATTGACGGCTTTTATATATTTTAAGCAAAAGAATTATTTTACAGGCTGATTTTGATAAGTTTCGATTTCGAAAATCAAAGTTGCATTTGGCGGAATTACACCCCCTGCACCTTTTTCTCCATAAGCTAAATTAGAAGGCAGGAAGAAAATTGCTTTTTCTCCGTCTGTCATCATATCCAGAGCTTCAATAAATCCCGGAATCATACCGTCTTTTTTACCCACTGTAAAAGGAAAAGCTTTATATCCTCCTTGTGCATCTCTGTTTGGATCGTATTTTCCGTAAGCTTTTGCAACTTCGGCCATACTGCTGTCAAAAAGAGTTCCGTCTTCAAAATATCCAGCGTAATGGAAATAGATTGTAGAACCTTCAGCACCTTTTACGCCAGTTCCTTTTTTAGTAATTACATATTTTAAGTTTGATGGTGTTGTAGTTGCTTTAGCTTTTGTTGCTGCAAAGTAAGCTGCTTTTGCGGCTACTACTTTTTTAGCTTCCTCTTTTTTAGCAGCTTCTTTTTTTACATCGTCGCTTAAAACTTTTAAAGCATCAAATTTCTTTGCTGCTGCACCTTTGCGTGTAATAACAATTTTTGTCATAACATCATCCTGAACAATTTTATTTACATTGTCCATTCCAGAAACTACATGTCCAAAAATGGTATGCTTTCCATTTAACCACGGAGTGTCTTTATGTGTAATAAAAAATTGGCTTCCGTTTGTTGCAGGGCCAGAATTTGCCATGGCTAAAACACCGCCTTTTTCAAATTTTAAATCGTCTACAAATTCATCTTTAAATGAAAATCCAGGACCTCCAGAACCATTTCCGTCTGGGTCACCTCCCTGAATCATGAAATCATTAATAACTCTGTGAAATTTTAACCCGTTATAAAATGGTTTTCCTTTAAGGGATGCCTTAACATTAGGATTTGTTCCTTCTGCCAAAGTAATAAAGTTTGCTACTGTTACCGGAGCTTTTACATATTCTAATGATAAAACAATATCTCCTTTTGTTGTAGAGATTGTAGCAAAAATACCATCGTTTGGATCTGTTGCTGCAACAGTTTTTGCAGGAGTTGTTTTTGCTGCCGGTTTTTTAGCTTGTGCCTGAATGTTTAATACAGCCAGACAAAATAAAAATAGAAATTTAAATTTCATTGTATCTAGAATTTAAGTCTATAATATAATTACTAGTTATGTAATAATTATGGTTTCTCTAATAATTGAACTTCAAAAATAATATTTGCATTTGGCGGAATAACTCCTCCTGCACCAGTTGCTCCATAAGCTAAATGAGATGGAATAAAAAGAACCGCTTTGTCTCCAAAAGAAAGTTTTTCGATACCTTCGATAAATCCAGGAATTAAACCGTCTTTGCGTCCTGCCTGAAATGGAATTGGCTGATAACCTTTTGCTTCGGCTCTGGCAGCGTCAAATTTTCCAAATGTTTTATTAACATCTTCTATACTTGAATCAAATAAAGTTCCGTCTTCAAGAAAACCAGCATAATGAATATAAACCTGAGCTCCAGTTGCTGGTTTTTTACCAGAACCTTTTTCAGTAATAACATATTCTAAACCGCTTGAAGTTTTTGTTGCTTTTGGTTTTATTGAAGCATAATAATCTACTTTTTCTTTTTGAGCTCCTGCAAATTTGCTTTTTTCTTTAGCAGCTTCTGCAAAATAGTCGTGAAATACTTTTACAGCATCAAATTTTTTAGCAGCTTCACCATTTCTGATAATGCTTACAGAAACGATTGTATCGCCCTGAACCACTTTATTTACAACTTCTTGTCCTTTTTCGTCAACAACATGTCCAAATATAGTGTGTTTGTTATCTAACCATGGAGTATCAACATGTGTAATAAAAAACTGACTGCTGTTTGTTCCAGGACCATTATTTGCCATGGCTAAAATACCCGCTTTATCAAATTTTAAATCTGAAAATTCGTCTTTAAATTTGTATCCTGCATCTCCAGATCCAGTTCCTTCCGGATCTCCAGATTGAATCATGAAATTTTCAATAACTCTGTGAAATTTTAATCCGTTGTAAAAAGGTTTGCTTTTTAAATAATCTTTGGTAACAAATTCGTTTTTACCTTCAGCCAACGTTACAAAATTAGCAACAGTTATAGGTGCTTTTTTATAATCTAATTCAACAATAATATGTCCTTTATTAGTTTCGATATCAGCATATAAACCATCTGGCAGATTACTGTGTTCGTTCTTGCATGAATAAAACGAGCTAACGGCTAATAACAATAGAAAAATCTTCTTCATTTTTTAAAACGTTTTTTATGGGTTTAATGTATCTTTTTTAGTTTGAGCTGCAGGTTTTGAAACAGCAGGTTTTGCTGCTGCAGGTTTAGTTTGTGCCGCTGGAGCAGCAACAGAGCTTTGCGCCGGATCCGGAACAAAGTTTCGTAAGGTAACAGTACAAATCAAAGACTGATTAGGACCAATTTTTTTGTTGTCTCCATGATATCCATACGCCATATGTGATGGAAAAAGAAAAGTAACAGTTTCATTTTTTTTCATGTACTTAATCCCGTCACGTAATCCCATCATGATGTCTTGTTTGTCAACATAATAGGTCTGCGGACCAAGATCAGCTTCTGAATAAATTACTTTGCCTTCAATATCTTTAACTTCTAAATTAAAATAAGCGATATCTCCTTTTCGCGGTGCTGTGGTTTCGGTGTTATTTTTTTCATCATAACTAAACCAATATCCTTTTTTTGTGGCGTAATATTTTACTTTCGGATTGCTTTTGATGATTTTTTTAATCACATCTTCTTCGCTTGCCACTAATTTTTTGTTTCTGTCGGCTGATTTTTTCATAAAAGTCCCCGAAGCTCTGGAAATTGGCCTGCGCGCTTCTTCATGATGCTTACAGCCCGCCAATAAAACTGCAAAAAGCAGTGAATAAATGCTGATTTTTAAGTAGTTCATATTGGTTTTATAATTTTAGTTTAGTTACTAAATCTTCGAATTTTTTAACCGTTTCTTCCATTGAAACTTCAGATCTTCCGCCAGCTGCATTTATGTGTCCGCCTCCATTAAAATGGTCTCTTGCAAACTGGTTAACATCAAATCCTCCTTGAGAACGGAAAGAAATTTTAATTATTTTCTCGTCTCTATTTTCGATAAAGATAGCTGTAAAATCAATTCCGCGTATGCTTAAACCATAATTAACAATTCCTTCGGTATCGCCTTTTACATAATTAAAAGAATCTAACTCTTCCTGAGTCAAAGTCATGTAAGAAGTTTTATGCTCTTCAAAAATTTTCATGTTTTGTAAAGCACGGCCTAATAACTGCAAACGGCTGAATGAGCTGTTATCGTATAACAAAACCGGAATTTGAGTATTCTCAACTCCTAAGTCAATTAGTTCAGCAATAATTCGGTGTGTGTTTCCTGTAGTTCCCGGAAAGCGAAAAGAGCCGGAATCAGTTAAAATTCCAGTATATATGCAGGTTGCAATATTTTTATCAATATCTTCCTTTTTGTTCAGGAAAGTAATAAAGTTGTAAACCATTTCACAAGTCGATCCGTATGTTGGATCAGAATATGTGTAAAGGGCATAATCATGCGGTTTTTCATGATGATCGATCATGATATACGGAGCCGTTAATCTGGCTAACGTATGTTCCATTTCGCCTGTTCGGTGAAACGCATTAAAATCAAGCGTAAAAATTAATTCGGCTTCTTCTAATATTTTGATGCAGTTTTCAGTGTCTTTTTCAAATATTTTTACCGTTTCAGAACCTGGAAGCCAAGCCAGAAAATCAGGAAAATCATTAGGAGCAATTACTGTTGCCTGATGATTGTTTTTTAATAAAAAATGGTATAATGCAAGAGTAGAACCCATAGCGTCGCCGTCTGGCCCTCTGTGCGGAATTATTACGATTTTCTTTGGAGCAGCAAGCAATAATTGAATTGCCTGAATATCTTGTATTTTCATAGTGTGCGAATTTACATTTTTTTAATGTAATGCTGAAAATAATTTTAGTTTTCAGCGGCAGTCGCAGTAATCAGTTCAGTTTTTGAATTTAAAATTCAAAACTTGGAATTTATTTTACAAATTTTGAAGTTCTTTTTTCTGGAATCTTTGGTACAATTTATACTTCGCACCTTTAACGATTTGTGATTTGTAAATACCAACAGAGCCTGAAGAAAAATAAGCTATTGTGCATCCAAGAGCAATGAAAATTCCGGGCTGAATGCCAAATAATTCCATTCCCATAATAGTGCAGGCAATAGGAGTGTGGGTTGCACCAGAAAAAACAGACACGAAACCAACTCCGGCTAAAAGCGCAATAGGCATTGGGATAAATATTGATAATGCGCTTCCTAAAGTGGCGCCGACAAAAAATAAAGGTGTTACTTCTCCGCCTTTAAAGCCTGCTCCTAAAGTGAATCCGGTAAATAGAATTTTGAGCAGAAAATCATACCATTCACTTGGATTTGAAAATGAATCGACAATAACCGGCACACCAAGTCCGGAGAATTTAGTAAAACCTAAACCGGCAATGGCAGCAGCTAAAACGACACCGCCAATAACGGGACGAAGCGGCGGATATTTGATGTTTTTAGAGAAAAGTGAGCCCCAGAAATGTGTGCTTCTCGAAAATAATAAGGCAGCAAGGCCTGAAAGAAGTCCAACTAAAATGGTATAAAATATAGTGGCGAAATTAAGTTCGGGAACAACTGGAATACTGTAATGGGTGTGTTTTATTTTCCAGAATTCTACCGTAAAATAAGCAGCATAAGCAACTACAAAAGAAAGTAAAATACTTTTGAAATTGATTTTACTGAAGTACAAAACTTCTAAAGCAAAAACAGCGCCTGCTAACGGTGTTCCAAAAACAGAGGCAAAACCTGCACTGATGCCCAGAATAATAAGAATTCGGCGTTCTGCATTATCTAAGTTAAAAATTTTAGTGAATTGATCGGCAATTGCGCCTCCCATTTGTACGGCTGTACCTTCGCGTCCGGCTGAACCTCCAAACAAATGAGTAAGTAAAGTGCCTAAAAGAACCAAAGGTGCCATTTTAAACGGAATGACATTTTTTGGTTTTTCGTATTCTTCAAGCAATAAATTGTTGCCTTTTACAACCGATTCTCCCCAATAATAATAACTCAAACCAACCAATAATCCGCCAAAAGGCAAAAGCCAGATAATCCAGTCGTGCTGAATTCTAAACTGTGTTACCCATTCTAAAGATACAAGAAAAAAAGCAGATGCACATCCTGATAAAATACCAATTAAAGCACAGATAAGAATCCATTTTGGAAGAGAAAGAAGGAATTGTTTAGTGTTTTGAGAAGTCATTCAAAGAGTAAAATTATTTCAGCCACGAATTTCACGATTTTTCACGAATTATCATTCTTTTGCCAGAGATTAAAAATGATTTTTTTTAAAATTCGTGAATTTCGTGGCTGCTAAAATTACTGAACTACAGCTGTAAATTCAATTTCAACCAAATATTCAGGAGCAACTAATTTACTGATTTCATAAAAACCTGTTGTTGGTTTTACATCTTTAAAAAAAGCAGAGTGTGCTCTTGCAACTTCTTCAAAAGTATCAACGTTTGTTGTAAAAATGCGTGTTCTGATTACGTCTTTAATTCCAACATTTAAGTCTTGCAGTACTTTTTCAACACGTTCAATTATATTATAAGTCTGAGCATAAGCATCGTCGGCTTTTACCTTATCGCCGTCAACAATTGCTACTGTGCCCGAAACTTCGATGATATTGCCAATTCTTACAGCGCGGCAGTATCCCATTTTGTCTTCCCACGGCGATCCTGTTAAGATGTTTTCTCTTTTCATTTTATGAGTTTTTTCGAATTGTTTTATGAGATTTTTAAAAACAAATTCAGGTTAATTAATGCGCTGCAATTTATGAAATAAGCTTGGCAAAAAGAATTATAAAGACTTGAAATCATTTTGAAAATCCTATTTTTTTGTGATATTTCAATACGCTTTAATCGGTTTGGTTTTCCTCGTAAATTCTAAGCTTATTTTGTGTATTGGTAAGATGCTGCTGTAGTGTTTCAATTTTATTCAATAAATGATAAATGGCATCAATACCTTCTAAATTGATATTAAGATCATAATGCATTCGAATCATTTTTTCTAATGCTGGCAGTTGTTCCGGCTGTAAATATTCGTCATCTTTTTCAATGATAATTTCTACTAATCCATAACTGTTAAGTTCTTTTATAAAGGTGTTTTCAATTTCATGATACACACAAAATTGTTTTATTTGAATTAAGTTTTTATTACTCATGATTTCTTAATTTAGATAATTCGGCAAACAATTCTTTTTCTTTTTGAGATAATTGGGTTGGAATTTTCAAATTGTACGTTACATATAAATCCCCAAACTGATTGTCTTTTTTGTAAATCGGAAAACCTTTTCCTTTTAATTTAACTTTAGTTCCGGTTTGAGTTTCGGCAGGAACTTTAATTTTTACTTTTCCATCAAAAGTTTTGATATTGATTTCACCTCCTAAAACAGCTGTATAAAGGTCTAAATCAACATTAGAATATAAATTGTTTCCTTCTCGTTTAAAATCAGAATTGTTTTCGATTATAAAAGTGATATACAAATCGCCGTTAGGTCCTCCGTTAGCACCGGGGCCTCCATGTCCCGGAATTTTAATTACTTGGCCGTTTTCTACTCCGGCAGGAATTGTAATTCGGATATTTTTGCCGTTTACGGTTAAACTTTGTTTGTGTGTTGTATAAGCAGAAGCAAGATCTAATTGTAATTCGGCATTAAAATCCTGTCCTCTGTATTTTGACTGGCCTCGGCTGCTTCTGCCGGAACCGTACATCGAATTAAAAAAATCTGAAAAATCACTTCCTGAAAAATCTCCTCCGCCAAAACCAGAAAAATCCTGACCGCTGCTCTGTTGTCTTGAATATTGCTGCTGATTAGGATCGTAACCTGCTTTTTCAAATTCATCAGCATGTTTCCAGTCTTTTCCGTATTTATCGTATTTTTTACGATTTTCGGGATTGCTTAAAACTTCGTTTGCTTCGTTTATTTCCTTGAATTTTTTCTCGGCTTCTTTATCATTCGGATTCAAATCGGGATGATATTTTCTGGCCAGTTTTCGATATGCTTTTTTAATCTCGGCTTCTGTTGCTGATTTTGAAACGTCTAATGTTTTATAATAGTCGATATAATCCATCTTTTTTGAAATTTAAGATAAAATAAAATGAGGTATTGAAGTTAATAATAAGTTGTTAACTATCAAAGTAGTGATGGCTATTTTAGGAGAAATTTATTACTCTAAAAATTTAAAATATTTTAAAGCATGGTATTTTTTTGGCAGGTTTTTTGATTCCAAAAATTAGCCTAATATATTGTTATAATAGTCTTAAAGTTGTCGCGCCAAACTTATTTATGTTATTTTTGTGAAGCTATACTTTATTACAGATAAAAAATTTTTAAGCCGATTCGATAATCTCTTTTCAATGAAGCATATTTTATTTTTCATATTATTTTTTGCCGCTGTCAGTGTTTCAGCGCAAGAATTTGGTACAAAATACAAACCTATTCCTGCACCAAAGTTTAGCACCAAGAAAAAAACGCCGCTTCCGCAGGTTAAAGACCCGCAGGCAGAAACTGCTGATATTCCGGGAATAAAAACACCTAATGTTTTTGATAATACAACAATAACTCCAAAATCTCAATTTCAGATTGGTGAGGAAAAAAGCAAATTTTCTATGTATCAGCAAAATGATTTTGCTAATCCGGGAGATTTGTATGTAGATAAAATGGAGAAAGATTTAAACAAAGCATTAAAAGATGCCGGTTTAAGAGAGGGAAGAGGAACATTGGTCAAGAAGAATATTTCATTGGGTGATTTTAAAACCAAATCAGAATATTTTATTGTCAAACTTCGTGACTTTGGTGCCATCGACGGAGATTTGGTCAAAGTTTCTTCAAATGAAGTAGTAATCGCAAGCCAGATATTATTAGATGCCAACTTTAAACAGGTAAAAATAAATCTTGCCGAAGGTTTTAATAAATTAGATTTTGAGGCTTTAAATATTGGAACTCTGGGAGGAAACACAGCCGAAATTCAGATTTATGATGATAAAGGCCAGTTAGTAACAAATGATTATTGGGATAATCTTGCAGCAGGATTTAAGGCTTCGGTAGTTGTTACGAAAGAGTGATTTTTTTAGCTTCTAAGAGGCTATGCTTCTAAGTTTCTGAGTTTTTACTTTGAAAGGAAAAATATATAATAATAAATAAAAAGAGGTTCTAATTTTAGAACCTCTTTTTTATTGTGTCTAAATCCTAAAAAAAACTTAGCACCTTAGCATCTCAGCACCTTAGAACCTTAGATTAAAAAGGATCCGCAGTAACTTTAAACTTCATATCAGCTTTAACCGTTACATCTTTAGTAAGAGTTTCTTTAAGGGTAACCTTAGTTTTAATTTTATAGCTGTCAGCTTTAATGTACTGGTCTAATCTTGCATCAGTACAAATCAAATTAATTTCGCTGCTTGATGAGTTGATGTTATCCAGATAAGCTAATTCTATTTCGTCAGAATTAGTAGTGGATATGTATATGTGAACCGATTTTAAAAAAGTAAAAGTTTTATCTGAAGGATCAGAAATAGAAAGCTTAAGCGATTTGATATGTACATCTTTTACCAGATTAGCTTTGGTTTTGTTGTTTTCAAATTCAGCAGAAGAATTAGTAGTAACATCCGGAGTGATTATTTCCGATGGCAGATTAATAGGTGATGTGCTTTGAATTTTTATCGAAGTGTTATTCGATATAGTAAACGTCAATAAATCATCAACAGCATCACAAGAAGTAAAAAAGATTGATAAACAAGCTGTCAAGGCAATAAGTTTTGATTTCATAGTTTAATTTAAATAGGTTTTTCTACAGATACGAATTTTTGGATTGTTTGGTTTTTTGTTTTTTAAGGTTCAAAGATGCAAAGGTTCAAAGGAACAAAGCAAATAATGTTTTAAAAAAATAACGATCAAAGGTTCAAAGTCCCAAAGGTGCAAAGCAAAATAAAAAACTCTGAACCTTTGTCTCTCTAAGCCTTTGAACCTAAAAATCGGAACAATGAAAAAAAAATATTTTTTTTTCATTGTTCCGATTTTTCAATTTCGAATATAAAAAGTATTTTTGCGCATGCAACACAACGTACTTATTTTAGATTTCGGATCGCAATATACTCAGCTTATTGCGCGTAGAGTTCGCGAATTAAATATATTCTGCGAAATTTTTCCTTACAATCACATTCCAAGTGATTTATCAAGTTATAAAGCCGTAATTTTAGGAGGAAGCCCTTTTTCTGTTAGAGGAGAAGATGCGCCGCATCCTGATTTATCACAAATTAGAGGTAAAATGCCTTTGCTTGCTGTTTGTTACGGAGCACAATATTTAGCTCATTTCAGCGGTGGAGAAGTGGCAGCTTCTAATACAAGAGAATACGGAAGAGCAAATTTGTCTTATATTAAAGAAGGCGAGACTTTCTTCGAAGGAGTTTCAGAAAACAGCCAGGTTTGGATGAGCCACAGCGATAGTATCAAAGCGCTTCCAACAAATGCTGTAAAATTAGCAAGCACGCATGACGTAGAATACGCAGCTTATAAAATAGAAGGCGAAACTACTTATGCAATTCAATATCACCCAGAGGTTTATCATTCTACAGATGGTAAAAAAATGCTGGAAAACTTCTTGGTAAAAATTGCTGAAGTTCCTCAAAACTTTACTCCAAATGCTTTCGTTGACGAAATGGTAGCAGAATTAAAAGAAAAATTAGGAAACGATAAAGTGGTTCTTGGTTTATCTGGAGGAGTAGATTCTACTGTAGCAGCAGTTTTATTAAACAAAGCAATCGGACAAAATTTATATTGCATCTTCGTAAATAACGGACTTTTACGTAAAAACGAATTCCAAAATGTATTAGATCAGTACAAAGGAATGGGATTAAACGTAAAAGGAGTAGATGCCGGAGATCGTTTCCTTGGCGAATTAGCAGGAATCAGCGATCCAGAAACAAAACGTAAAACAATTGGTCGTGTATTTATCGAAGTTTTTGATGATGAATCACACTTATTAGAAGACGTAAAATGGTTAGCACAGGGAACAATTTACCCAGACGTAATTGAGTCTGTTTCGGTAAAAGGACCATCAGCAACTATTAAATCGCACCATAATGTTGGTGGATTGCCAGATTATATGAAATTAAAAATTGTAGAACCGCTTAGAATGCTTTTCAAAGACGAAGTAAGACGAGTAGGAGCTACTTTAGGAATAGATCCTGAATTATTAGGAAGACACCCTTTCCCTGGACCAGGATTATCAATTAGAATTTTAGGAGATATTACTCCAGAGAAAGTACAGATTTTACAAGATGTGGATTCTGTATTTATCGAAGGATTAAAATCTTGGGGATTATACGACAAAGTTTGGCAGGCGGGAGCCATTTTGCTTCCTGTAAACAGTGTTGGAGTTATGGGCGATGAGCGTACTTACGAAAAAGTAGTAGCGCTTAGAGCAGTAGAATCAACAGATGGTATGACTGCTGACTGGGTTCACTTACCGTATGATTTCTTGATGAAAGTATCAAATGATATTATCAATAAGGTAAAAGGCGTGAATCGTGTAGTTTACGATATTAGTTCAAAACCACCTGCAACAATTGAGTGGGAATAGCAGCGTATTTTAAAATTAAGGTCTTACATTTGTAAGGCCTTAATTTTTTATAACCTACTATTTATGAGAGAACTTTTAACGATTTCTCTTGTGTTTATTTTGTCTTTTAACAAAATCACTGCACAAGATTCAATAATTGAGCACAAAATTCAAAAAGGAGAAACTGCTTATTTCATTGCCCAAAAATACAAGGTTTCTGTAGAGGAGATTTACAAACTCAACCCCGAATCGCAAAACGGAATCAAAGACAGTCAAATTATTAAGATTCCCATTCATTCTTCAGAAAAAACAAATTCAGACCAGCAGATTACCCACATAGTTGGAGAAAAAGAAACGCTGTACGGGTTGTCAAAACAATACCATGTTTCGGTAGAAGCTATTCAAAATGCCAATCAGGCGATTTTGGTAAACGGACTTCAAGTGGGACAGGAATTAAATATTCCAAATTCTTCAAATTTTTCTAAAACTGAAACAGCAGGTTCATCAAAAATGACACATCAGGTTGTGGCAAAAGAATCTTTGTTTAGTATTGCCAGACAATACAATGTTTCGGTTCAGGATTTAGAAAATCTCAACAAAGACATTTTGGTTAACGGGTTGCAGATTGGGCAGACAATCGCTATTCCAAATAAAAGAAAAACCTTAGACGGAAGAGTTCGCGTTATCAATCAGGAAACAGTTTTTCATGTAGTTGAACCAAAAGAAACTAAATTTTCGATTTCTAAAAAGTACGGTATTTCAATCGAACAGTTAGAATCTCAAAATCCGGAAATTGTAAACGGATTAATTGTTGGAAACAAATTAGCGATCAATACAAAAGAAATAAAGCCAGCAAACGAAAGCGAAGAGTTAATGCTTGCCCTTGCCGAAAAACAAGTTGTAGTTGAGAAAACAAAAGCCAAAACGGTTGAAATAGAAGATTTAAAAGACAGATTGGTTGTTCAAAAAGAAATGAACCAGAAGATCATAAAGATTAACGATTTAAAAGTGAATCTGAATGATATGAATGGTTCTAAAGAAAACTCGGTAGAAAAACTGCGTTTGGTTTTAGAAGCCAATAAAAATGTTCAGGATGTTTTAATGGCAAAATTAGATTCATTGGTAAATACGATGAATAATGATTTGAAAGAATTAAAACGAATGGATATTTTAAATGTTGATGAATCGAAACGTTTAGAAAAACAATCGTATGAAAGCATCGGAAAAACCAGTGAATTATCTTCTCAATTGAAAAAAGAACTTGCTGAAAACCGTAAAGCTTATGCAGGATTAATGAATAAAGTTGAGAAAATTGCTGTAGAAGAAAATCAGGAATACAAAAAGAAAATCCGCGAAAGCGAAAAAAATAATAATGTTACTTCAATTCAGCAGAGGCTTTCTTTAGAAGAAATTAAACGTTATAAAATCGAACAGGAACAGGGCGATGCCAAAAATCAACTGCTGATTTCTAAAATTGATTCGCTGGACACTCAAAAACAAATTGAAGTAAAACGTCATATCAGCAAAGCATCTTATTATAGTATGGAAGCCCGAAAATTTGATGATAAACTGGCTTTGGTAAAATTAAAGAAATACCAGGATGAAGCTGTTAAGAAATCAAATGGTGCAGAAACTTCAAAAATAGTTTCATTAGAAGAGATGCGTCGGGAGCTGAAAGAGAATCCTTTAAAGAATGAAAAAAATATAAAGATCGAAGTTTATGATAATCTTAAAGAAGTTTCGAACGGCTATTACTTAGTTTTAGGTATATTTACAGACGCAGTGCCAAGAGATAAGTTAATTATGCAGCTTATTGATTCTGGTAACTTTAACGCTGGTTTTTTCTTTAATATAAACAGCCTTTCTTATTATGTATATGCTGATAAGTTCCAAAATATGGACGAAGTTTTATATCAGTGCAAGAAAAAGGAAGAAGATGAGTTATATAAGAATATTGTTATTACGAAGTTAGAAATTGATCTTCGATAGTAATAAAAAAGATTAACAAATGGCGCGAATCTTGTATGCAGGAAATTAGTATCTTGTTTTTGAATTAGAAATTAAAATTGTTTTAAGCTTTATTATGAAATATTTTTCGACATTATTATTCTTTGTATTTTTTATAACCTGTTCTGCTTTTTCGCAGGGAAAAGTAATTAAATATACTGTTTCCAGCGGAGAAACAATCAATCAGATTGCTCAAAAATTCAAAGTCACACCTTACGATATTTATGAATTAAATCCTGATGCACGCAGCGGAGTAAAGCCTAATACTGTTTTATTGATTCCGGCTGCGGCAAATAAAAATGCGGATAAAAAAGAAACAGCTGAGGCAAAATCGACAGGTAATTCTAAAGAAATTATTCACGAAGTACAGCCAAAAGAAACTTTTTACAGCATCGAAAAAAAATATGGCATTTCTGATGAAGCCTTAAAAGCGGCAAATCCAATTCTTGAAAAGAACGGGGTTCAGATTGGCCAAAAACTTGTGATTCCTGCAAAAGGAGCAGCTCCTAAAAATACAGCTGCAGCAGAGAAAAAAACAAAAGAAAAAGGACCTGAAAAATATGTATACCATGAGGTTCAGGCAAAAGAAACGAAGTATTCGATTGCAAAACAATACAATACAACAGTTGAAGATTTAGAGAAAAGAAATCCTGAAATCGTTTCAAGTTTACCGGTTGGATACAGAGTTACTATAAAAGGAACTGCTCCAAAAACAGAAACTGCGGCGCCGGTTTCTAAAGCTGACGAACCTAAGAAAACTGAATCTAAAAAAACAGTTTCTTATATGGAATATCAGGTAAAACCAAAAGAGACTTTTTATAGTTTAGGTAGAGTTTTTCATTTAACACAAGATGAGTTAGTTGCTTTAAATCCGTCATTGTCAGAAGGAGTAAAAGAAGGAATGGTTCTTAAAGTTCCTGCGGGATATGTTGCGCCGGCACCAATCGTGGCTCAATCTCAGCCAGCTGAAAAAACGACTGTTTCAACACCTGCAGTAGTTGAAAAACCTGCAGAAAATACGGGAGGCGGTATTAAAATTATAGATAAGGTAAAATCTGAAACTGTTTCGGCAGATCCTGAAATTGTTGAATTAACTAAGAAAAAAGGACAAAATGACCGCCAGAAATTAGTTTTATTACTTCCTTTTAATTTAGCAAAATTGCAAACTGATACAACCGGAATGGCGGCACGTTTAAAAACAGACAAATTTTTAAACATGACACTTGATTTTTATTCTGGAGCCATGATGGCAATAGACTCTGCTAAAACATTAAAACTGCCAATTGATGTTTCTATTTACGATTCGCAGGAAACAAAAACTACATCGAATATTGCTTCTTTAATAGCGCAGAATAAATTGCAGGAAGCAGATGCAGTTGTAGGTCCGTTTTACCAAAATAATGCAGAATCTACAGCAAATTCGCTTCGTTTATACAATGTTCCGGTAATTTCGCCATTGTCAAAAGATGCAGCAAATCCTATCGATAATTTATATCAGACAGTTCCATCTAATGATGTAGTTCGAAATGCGATTTTCGATTATATGAGAGCTAAAAACGGAAATATTGTGGCAGTTGTAGACAAGAAAAAAGAATCGGTTATCAATTATATCAAACAAAATCAAAAAGGAGTTGTTTTTGCCGGATTAACAGAAACCGGAGGTTTAGATGCGGCTAATTTAAAAAGCCTTTTACTGCCGACACGTTTGAATTATGTGGTAATGGAAACAGGAAATACGGCGATGATAAAAGCAACCATAAAAGCTTTGATTGATTCTCAAAAAACATGTCAGGTGCAGTTGGTAATTCTAGAACCAAACAGTACGCTTGATACAGACGAGATTAGTTTTGATAATTTGGTTCAGTTGAAATTAATGTATCCTTCTGTAACTCGCGACAGTGACGAACAAGGAGCTGCAATTTTCAAAAAAGAATATAAGCTGAAAAATAAAACCTATCCAAATACATACGCAACAAGAGGTTTTGATGTAACTTTTGATACCATGATGCGTTTGGTTCAGGGCAAAACGTATCAGGAAACAGCAGATTTAATGACAACACAGCAGGTTGACAATAAATTTCAATTTTATAAAAAAGAAGATGGCGGACACGCAAATAAAGGTGTCTACATTTTATATTACGATTCAGATTTAACTTTAAAAGCAGCAAATTAATGACATCAAAAGTAACTTACTTAGGCGATTTAAGAACAAAATCAATTCATATACAATCAGGAAGCGAAATTATTTCTGATGCACCGCTTGATAATAACGGAAAAGGAGAAGCTTTTTCTCCAACAGATACAGTTGCAAATGCTTTGGCAAGCTGTATGATGACAATTATGGGAATTAAAGCTCGTGATTTAGAGGTAGATTTTACCGGCTCTACAGCCGAAGTAACAAAAATAATGAACGCTGAGCCAAGAAGAATTGGCGCGATTGAAATTGTTTTTCAAATGAAAAGCAATGCCGATGAAAAAAGTAAAACGATTTTAGAACGTGCTGCAATGACTTGTCCAGTGTTTTTGAGTTTAAGTTCAGAAATTGAAAAAAATGTAACCTTTAATTGGGAATAATTTTTTTAGAATATAGTATAAAAAGCTGTCAATATTGGCGGCTTTTTTTATGCAATTCATATAAATGCAAAAATTAACAAAATATTCATGCCAAATTTTGGGTCTTAAAAATATATTGAAGTATCTTTGTCTTGCAAAAAATACGCATTTTAATGCAAAAATAACGCATTCTTAAAAAGTGAAAACGAGAATCACTTTTTTAATATTATTTGGAATCTCTAAGTGAGATAAAAATGATATTCCAAATTCTACTCCAAATCAATAATTTAAATTTTGTTGTATTCCATTTATAAAGGTTTTATCTTTATATGGTATTGATTGCTATCGTTTTTAGCAATGATTTGACTTGCGTTTTTTTCAATTGAAAAATGAAATTTTAGGGTTTTAACCCAGCACACATAATCTGAAGAATAAAAAAAAATATATCATGTTAAAAAGTAAAATAGACAAAGCAACCGGTTTTGAAAAACGCTTCGAAAACATCAATACCGTTGTTTTTGAAAATTCAAACGAAGCTTCAAAAGCAGTTGCACAGGAAATCGCAGCTTTAATTCAATCAAAACAAAAAGAAAACAAGCCTTGTATTTTAGGTTTGGCTACAGGTTCTTCCCCAAAAGGTTTGTATGCTGAATTAGTGCGTCTGCATAAAGAAGAAGGTTTAAGTTTTAAAAACGTAATCAGTTTTAATCTTGACGAATATTACCCAATGGAGCCAAACTCTATCAATAGTTATGTTCGTTTTATGAAAGAATTATTGTTTGATCATGTAGATATTTTACCTGAAAACGCTCATGTTCCAGATGGACTTTTAACTAAAGAACAAATTGCAGACTACTGCCACGAATACGAGGCTAAAATTGAAGCTCTAGGCGGTATTGATTTACAGATTCTTGGAATTGGAGGAAACGGACATATTGGTTTTAACGAATCTGGATCGCTTCAAAACTCAAAAACACGTTTAGTAGCTTTGGATCATATTACAAGAGTTGCGGCAAGTAAAGACTTCTTCGGATTAAATAATACGCCAAGAACAGCAATTACACTTGGGGTTAAAAAAATCATGGAAGCTAAAAGAGTTATTTTATTAGCTTGGGGGGAAGGAAAAGCCAATATTGTAAAAAAATCGGTTGAAGACGAAGTTACAAACCGAGTTCCGGCTTCATTCCTGCAAGAACACGATAATGCTGTTTTTATTTTAGATAAAGAAGCTTCTTCAAAACTTACGAGAATCAACAAACCATGGCTTGTAGAGAAAATTGTCTGGACAGATAAATTAACTCGTAAAGCGGTTTTAGGATTAGCTTTAGATCTTAAAAAACCAATTTTAATGCTTACTGATGCTGATTATATCGAAAACGGAATGAGCGATTTATTAGCAGATTCTGGTCCGGCATACGATATCAATATTAAAATATTTAATAAATTACAAAATACAATTACAGGCTGGCCTGGTGGAAAACCTAATGCAGAAGATGTAAATCGTCCTGAAAGAGCTGAGCCTGCTAAAAAACGCGTATTGATTTTTAGTCCGCATCCAGATGATGATATTATTAGTATGGGAGGAACTTTTATGCGTTTGCAGGAGCAGGGGCATGAAGTGCACGTAGCTTATCAGACATCAGGGAATATTGCAGTTGCCGATGATGAAGCATTGCGTTTTGCCAGATTCGTAATTGACTACAATGAAAAATTCGGAATTAAAAGCGAAGAAGCTGATAATATTTATCAAAAAGCACAAACCTTTTTAGAAAATAAAAAGAACAGTGAAATTGATATTCCTGAAGTTCGATATATTAAAGGTTTAATTAGAAAAGGAGAAGCAAGAGCAACAAGTCATTTCGTTGGTCTGCCAGACAGCCAGATTCATTTTATGGAACTGCCTTTCTATGAAACCGGAACAATTGAGAAAAAACCAATTGGACCAGAAGATATTCAGTTAACAGTAGATTTAATTGAAAAAATTAAACCGCACCAAATCTACGCAGCAGGAGATTTAGCAGATCCGCACGGAACACACAAAGTTTGTCTGGATGCTATTTTTGAAGCTGTAAAAGTTTTAAAACCAAAAGAGTTTATGAACGACTGCTGGTTATGGTTATACCGTGGTGCTTGGCAGGAATGGGGAATTGACGAAGTAGAAATGGCAGTGCCAATGAGTCCGGATCAGGTTTTGGCAAAACGTCACGGAATCTTCAAGCACCAGTCACAAAAAGACGGTGTTGTTTTCCAGGGAACTGATGCAAGAGAGTTCTGGCAGAGAGCCGAAGATCGAAACAGCGAAACAGCAGCTTTGTATCAGCAATTAGGTTTGGCAAGTTATGCTGCAATGGAGGCTTTTGTGAGATGGCATTATTAAGATGCTAAGCTTCTTAGTTGTCAGTGGCAGTCACAGTTTGCAGTGTCAGTGAGCAGTCAATTTGAGACTGAAAAACAAGACTGAAAACTATTTTTTAATCTGTAGCAAAAGAAAAAAAATAATAATAGCTTTGTAAGCAATCAAAAGCAAGAAGGAGGAATAGTATATATTCTTTCTTCTTGCTTCTTTTTTCTTAAAAAAAAATGGAACAAGACAAAAAACTTCTCATAAAATTAGCACATACCAAAATGCCTTTCGGGAAATACGAAGGACGTTTTTTAATTGATTTGCCAGAATACTATGTGGTTTGGTATCATAATAAAGGTTTTCCAAAAGGAGAATTAGGCCAGCAGTTACAGCTTATTTATGAGTTAAAACTTAATGGTTTAGAAGAATTGATACGAAATATTAAGAAACAATATCCTAAACCTATAAAATAGTAAGAAAAATCTTTGGTTGTTTGGTTTTTTTTATATAAGTTTGAAATACAAAAATATTATAATTTCTAAAAACAAAGTGATACCACAGAATTCAAGACTGAATTCATATAATGTGTACAAGTCAGTGTTTTTAAATTATAATATTTTTTTTGTTTTTAAAACCTTTCTTATCACCTTCATTATTCTTTAAGCGAATATCCAATAAATTAACCTTATTTTTTTAAGTTTCTCAAAAACATTTTTCAATCAGAAATAAGGATATTCTTTAAAAAAATCTCTAATTAAAAGTTAAAATTATCGATTACAAAACCAAGTAATCAATCTGTTTAAAAATTTGCAAATTATCTCATTATCGAATTGATAAATTGTCTAATTAAATTTGTACTTTTGCCAAGTTTTTTACACAACTACTTACAAACAACAACAGAATGAATCAAACAAAATATATTTTTGTTACAGGCGGTGTGACTTCTTCATTAGGAAAAGGAATCATTGCAGCATCTTTAGCAAAATTGTTACAAGGAAGAGGATACCGTACAACTATTCAAAAATTTGATCCGTATATTAATGTGGATCCGGGAACATTAAACCCGTATGAGCACGGAGAATGTTATGTAACAGATGATGGTGCAGAAACAGATTTAGATTTAGGTCATTACGAGCGTTTCCTTAACGTTCCTACTTCTCAGGCCAATAACGTTACTACAGGAAGAGTGTATCTTTCGGTTATTGAAAAAGAAAGAAGAGGAGAGTTTTTAGGAAAAACAGTTCAGGTTGTTCCTCACATCACAAACGAAATCAAAGACAGAATGCAGCTGCTGGGTAAATCTGGCGATTATGATATTGTAATTACTGAAATTGGTGGAACAGTGGGTGATATTGAATCATTACCTTATATAGAGTCTGTTCGTCAGTTAGTTTGGGAATTAGGAGAAAATAACGGAATTGTTATTCATTTAACTTTAGTTCCTTATTTGGCTGCAGCAGGTGAGTTGAAAACAAAGCCAACACAGCACTCTGTAAAAACTTTAATGGAAAGCGGAATTAAAGCTGATATTTTGGTTTGTAGAACTGAGCACGAATTATCTCAGGAATTACGTCAAAAACTTGCTTTGTTTTGTAATGTTAAAAAAGAAGCAGTTATTCAGTCTATTGATGCTTCTACTATATATGAAGTTCCAAATTTAATGCTTGAAGAAGGATTAGATGTTGTAGCTTTAAAGAAATTAGATCTGCCTAAAAAAGCATCTCCGGATCTTAAAAACTGGAATACTTTCTTAAAAAGATTAAAAAGTCCAAAACAGACTGTAAATATTGGTTTGGTTGGAAAATATGTAGAAATGCAGGATTGTTACAAATCTATTTTAGAAGCGTTCATTCATGCAGGTGCTGCAAATGAAACTAAAGTAAATGTAATTTCAATTCACTCAGAGCATATTAATGCTGATAACGTAGAAGAGAAATTAGGAACTCTTGACGGAGTTTTAGTTGCCCCAGGATTTGGAGAAAGAGGTATTGAAGGGAAAATCGAAGCAGTTCGTTATGTTCGTGAAAACAATATTCCGTTTTTCGGAATTTGTTTAGGAATGCAGATGTCTGTTATCGAGTATTCTAGAAATATTTTAGGTTATGCCGATGCCAATTCTACAGAGATGAACGAGAAAACGCCTCATCCAGTTGTGAATTTAATGGAAGAGCAAAAAAATATTACAGACAAAGGCGGAACAATGCGTTTAGGAGCTTGGAAATGTGATATTAAACCAAATACACTGGCACACAGAATTTACGGTGAAAAAACAATTTCAGAACGTCACCGCCACCGTTATGAGTACAATAATAAATATGCTGATGAATTACAGAAAGCAGGTTTAAAAGCATCTGGAGTAAACCCGGATACTGGATTAGTTGAAATCGTAGAGCTTGAAAACCACCCGTTCTTTATTGGTGTACAATACCACCCAGAATACAAAAGTACAGTTGCAAATCCGCACCCAATATTTGTAAACTTTGTGGCAGCTGCTGTAAATGCGCATAAAAAATAATAATTAATATTCTGAGAAGAATGTAACTTTTGAGATCAACTCATTACTAATAAGCTTCAACGAATAACTTTTTTAAATTAATAATGGAAGAAAAAAAATTAGACCTTAATTCAATCGTTGGTTTTGTATTGATATTCGGAATTTTGATTTGGATCATGTATCAAAATCAGCCTTCTGAGAAAGAAATTGCTGCTGAAAAAGCCAAGAAAGAATTAGTAGCTAAACAAGAAGCTCAGGCAAAAGCTGATAAAGCTAAAACAGCTGTTGCTCCAACTGCAGTAACACCAGGTGATACAGTTCAATTGGCACAATTGCAAAAAACTTTAGGCGGTTTTGCATATTCTGCTGCGCTTTCTTCTGCAAAAGAAGCTTTTACAACTATTGAAAATGAAAAGATCAAACTTAAAATCGCTAATAAAGGTGGTTATATAGTTGAAGCTACTTTAAAAGAATTTAAAAAGTTTGAAAAAAATTCAGGGCAGTTAGTTGAATTGATTAAAGACAATAATGCTCATTTAAACATTCAGCTGCAAACAGTCGATAACAGAACTTTAAATACTAAAGATTTGTTTTTCGAACCAACTTTAGAAAAAATTGGAGCAGATCAGGTTTTATCTATGCGTTTAAAAGCTGGGGCTAATGAATTTTTAGAATATAAATATGTACTAAAACCAAATGATTATTTAGTTGGTTTTGATGTTCGTTCTCAAGGCTTAAACAAAGTTTTAAATTCTGCTAAACCATTAGATTTACAATGGGATTTAAAAACCTACAGAAACGAAAAAAGTATTTCTTATGAAAACCGTTATGCAGAAATTTATTATGAGCATGAAGATGGGAAGATAAATTATGCAGGTTTAGGAAAACATGAAGAAGAAACAGTTGATAAAGTTAGTTTTATAGCTTACAAACAACACTTCTTTACTTCTATTTTAGTAACAGATAAACCATTTGAAACTACTAAATTAGAGTCAATTAATTTAGTAAATGACGAAAAAATTGACACTGTTTTTACTAAACAGTTCAAAGCAAATGTTCCATTGGCATTTTCAAATGGCGAGATTGATTATAAAATGCAATGGTATTTTGGACCTGCAGATTATAAAGTTTTAAAATCGTATGATAAGAATTTCCAAAAAATTATTCCGCTGGGATGGGGAATCTTTGGATGGATTAATAAATTGATATTTGTACCATTATTTGGATTCTTAAGTTCAACAATTGGATTATCATTAGGAATTGCAATTATCATTTTTACCATTATTATCAAATTGGCAATGTCGCCAATTACCTATAAATCGTTCCTGTCTCAGGCTAAAATGAAAGTTTTACGTCCTGATATTGCAGAGTTGGGAGAAAAATTCAAAAAAGACCCAATGAAAAAACAACAGGAAACAATGAAACTGTACAACAAAGCAGGAGTAAACCCAATGGCAGGATGTATTCCAGCATTGATTCAGCTTCCTTTTATGTATGCTTCGTTCCAGTTTTTCCCTGCTGCTTTTGAATTAAGACAAAAAGGTTTCCTTTGGGCAGACGATTTATCATCTTTTGACTCAGTTGTAAAATTACCATTCCATATTCCATTGTACGGAGATCACATTAGTTTGTTCCCAATTTTGGCCGCAATTGCGATTTTCTTCTACATGAAAATGACTTCTGGAGATCAGCAAATGGCTGCGCCTCAGCAGGAAGGTATGCCGGATATGGCAAAAATGATGAAAATCATGATTTATGTTTCACCATTAATGATGTTAATTTTCTTCAATAGTTATGGAGCTGGATTGAGTTTGTATAACTTTATTTCAAACTTAATTACTATTGGAATTATGTTTGTAATCAAAAATTATATTGTAGACAGTGATAAAATTCACGCTCAAATTCAGGAGAACAAACAAAGAGAACCTAAAAAGCCAAGCAAATTCCAACAGCGTCTTCAGGAAGTAATGGAACAACAAGAAGCGGCGAAGAAAAATCAAAACAAAAAGAAATAATTAAATAATAAAAAAATCTCGATTCAATCGGGATTTTTTTATTTTAGAGGGTTGGTTTTCAGGAGAAATAATCAAAATTTTATTTTTTGAGAAACACCAATTATACTTTGTGAAACGATTTTTCGTTTAACTTAAAAATTGAATAAAACATGATTTCTAAAAAACTAGCAATTGGACTGACATTATTAAATGTTTTTATTTTAAGCGCTCAAACAGAGTTTAATAAATTAGATGCAAACGGTAAAAAAGACGGTGTATGGAAAGGAGTTTATGAATCTAAACGTCCTCGTTATGAAGGTACTTTCAGTCACGGAAAAGAAACCGGAATTTTTAATTTTTTTGATGACACACAAAAAGGCGACATAATTGCAACGCGTGATTTTACGGCTAATGATGGAAGTTCATACACTATTTTTTACGATCAGAAAAAAAACAAAGTAAGCGAAGGAAAAGAGATAGGAAAGGAGAGAGAGGGAGAATGGAAATATTATCACAAAGCTTCTAAAGTTTTAATGAGTACTGAAAACTATAAAAACGGCAAACTTCAAGGATTAAAAACAGTTTATTATCCAAATGCTAAAGTTGCCGAAGAAATGACGTATCAGAATGGTTCAAGAGAAGGGAATTATAAAAAATACGGACAAAACGGAACACTTTTAGAAGATGCGACATATAAGAATAATGAGTTTAATGGTGATGCCGTTTTTTATGACGCAGACGGAGCTATAGCTTCTAAGGGAAAATTTGTAAACGGAAAAAAAGCCGGAATGTGGCAGTTTTATACTAAAGGCAAATTGACTAAGGAAGTAAATATGAGCGACCCAAAAGCAAGCTATAAAGCCGATTCTAAACCTAAAATGAGCAATTAAGAATTTTAAATATCTAAATTTTCAGCCGCGAATTCACGAATTTGTTATAAAACTAAAATTTGTGAATTTGCGGCTGATTTTTTTGTCTAATTGTTTAAATTTGATTTGCTAATAATTTGATTCAATGGATTTAAACGAACTTGCAGGACGATTTTTGTTATTGTTTCTTTCGATACTGGTTCTGTATTTTTTCTCTAACCGAAAAGATAATGAAACCATAAATCCATTAATGGTAATTGTGGGACTTTGCACATTTTCGCTTTGTTATTTGTTTACAAAAATCGAAATTGGTGTTGGAATTGGTTTTGGCTTATTCGCCATTTTTTCGATTCTGAGATTTAGAACCCAATCCTTTACAGTAAACGCTATAATTTTTCTTTTTGCTACCATCACACTTTCTATTTTAGATATTATGTATCCTTTTGAAAAAATTGAAATATTGCTCTTTTTTCAGGTTATCATAATTGGTTTTTATATTGCGGCCTCGGTTATTGTCAATAAAAAAGCTTCCAGCTATTTAAATGCAATCGATATGAAAATTCCTTTAGTAAGTGATTTTTCTTTAGAAAATGGAAACATCCGCAAAGCAATTCAGGAAAAAATAAATATTAAAGATTTCGATTTTAAAATCGTTTTGGTCAATACGGTTACAAACGAAATAGATCTTTTGGTTTTTTATTAAGGTTAATTCAAAGCTCTGGAGGAGTATAGTATATAGAAAAGCGATTATTCGCACCAAATAAAGCTTCAGAGGAGCGAAATTACCTTATGCCGCCCCGCTGGGGCTTTGTTTATACACAAAATCATTTTATTCTATAAATATGCAATCCCTCTGGGATTATTAATAAAGTTTCCCGAAGAATAATCTGCTAGATCTGCAGAATCTGCGGGAGTTTGCCAGCGCATTTTTAAATCATTTATAATCCCTTAATCTGTGGCAGAATAAACTTTATTCTTCGTCACTGATAGCCTAAATGTCAAATTGTACCTAATCATTAAAAGGACGAACCTGTTTGATGTATAAATCCCGATTTTCTCCCACAATTTTAAACTCAATATCTACAGGATGAAATAGACTTTTTCGCCAATAACGATACATCTTTTCCTCAATTTTTTTACTGACCATAAAAAGCCGGCTCATTTCTTTTCTGCTTAGCAAAGGTTCATTGTCATTTAGATTTGAGTTTGAAGTATAATCAACATCAAAATCATCATCGTTAGTTCCGGAATTAAAGTGATAAGCCACAAACTGCTCGCAGATTTCACCTTTTTCCGGCTTTACAACCGAGTTTTCTCCTTTTTGAACATTTACTGTAATTCCTGGAAAATTTTGTCTGAAAATATTCTTTGTAATCACAACGCCATTTGCCAGTTCATCTGGAAAAGAACGGTGAACCAAAACACCCATTGCAATATTCTGCTGATCGATTCCAAATAGTTCTCTTTCATTATATGAAGCTTCATTCCAGACACTTGCCCAGACTTGTTTAATTGCTTTTTCAAATGTTTTAATACTGTCGCCTAAAATTCCGGTTTTAGAATCATATAAACCAGCCCCGTTAAAATCATCCAAATCTTCCGCATTTGTTGACGAGCGGAATCTGAAATTTTTGAATTTAGCATTTTTAAAAGCCAGATTCAGTTTAGAAATTAATTCAGGATCTACAGGTTCTTTTTTAATTGCATCGCGTATTTTTTTTAACTGCTGATTAATCCAAACCGTAGAATCTTTCTTAGGAAATGCCAAAAGCTCCTTTATTAGAGGTGAAATAGATTCTTTTTGAATATGTTTTGTATAAAAATAAAACGGAATGGCATGTGCATCTTCTGGGGTTCTAAACGGAATTTCTTTAGAAATGGCAATTAAATACGACATGTTCTGCGCCTTAGATCCAATATAATTTACTCCTTTTTTTGGAATTTTAGATAAATCTACTAAATCTGTAACCGTGTTGTCGATAGTGAGTTTTTTCTTTTTTGAATTCGTTTTAAGGACTATTTTTTTATCAGTTTCTTTAATAAAAAAAGTATCAGACTTGATTTTTAATTCTACTTTTTTAGAAATTAGTTTTTTTATGTTTTCATCTTTTAAGGCCATTGTATAAGCCATAATTGGGATTTTTCTGTTTTTGCCTAAAAGCACCAAATGACTTAGCGGCGTTTGAAGTTCGTTGACTATAATTCCTCTTACGTTTGGCAAAATATCCGGCGTTCCATCTAAAACAACAATTTCATCCGGATTAGGTTTTACTTTTTCTAAATCCTTGATTTTGTATTGTCTTAAAATACCAATATTAGTTCCGGAAACGACTTCCTGATATTGTATTTCATTAAAAATATAATCTGATTTTACACAAGGTATTTTAAACTGTTCCAAACGAAACCATTCCATTTGTTCTGGATTATTGAGATAAAACTTTAGGTTTTCGCCAATAAAAGTTGATTTTTTAACCAGATTGAAAAATCGTTCTATAAGTTCAACAGGCATGTGATCTGAAGCTGCCAATTCGAAAATCCATTTACCAGTTCCTTTAATATGATTTAAATTTCCAAGTAAAAAATCGCGGTTTTTTTGAGTATTGCTGTAATTATCATTATTAAAAACTTCTAAATCCTGATTGTAATGCAGATAATTAATTACGAAATCATAATGAAGCGGAATTAAGGTGCTGTTGAAATAATACATTTTCTGTTTTCGTAAATCATAAATTACTTTTACAGATTCGATATTAGAGAATTTATCAGACAAAGGTTTTCCTCTAAATGCCTTATATGCTTCGTAATTTTCTAATGATGAAGAATATCTCTGCGCACTTAAAGACATAAAAATGAGAAAGAAAAACAAGCTGTAAATGTATTTTTTCATGACAATTTTATTGAATATTAAAAGTAAGTATTTAAAACATAAGTTTTATCTACCACCGGATTATATAAACCAATCAAAACCATTACGATTTTCTAAAATATGGCGTATCTTTGCACCCTTGTAAAAATAAATATTTTAAAATGAAACGAGTAGTAGTTGGTCTTTCTGGTGGAGTAGATTCTAGTGTTGCAGCTTATTTATTGCAGCAGCAAGGATACGAAGTTATTGGCCTTTTTATGAAGAACTGGCACGATGATTCGGTTACTATTTCTAACGAATGTCCTTGGTTAGAAGATAGTAACGATGCTTTATTGGTTGCAGAAAAACTTGGAATACCGTTTCAGACAGTTGATTTAAGTGAAGAATACAAAGAAAAAATCGTTGATTATATGTTCAACGAATACGAAAAAGGAAGAACTCCAAATCCTGACGTGCTTTGTAACCGCGAAATCAAATTTGATGTTTTTATGAAAATCGCTCTAAGTCTTGGAGCTGATTATGTTGCGACTGGGCATTACTGCCAGAAAAGCGAAATTGAAGTTGACGGAAAAACGGTTTATCAATTAATTGCCGGAAATGATGTTAACAAAGATCAGTCGTATTTTTTATGCCAGTTATCTCAGGAACAATTATCAAAAGCATTGTTTCCAATTGGGGCTTTGACAAAACCGGAAGTTCGCGAAATTGCTGCAGAAATGGAATTGGTTACTGCCGAAAAGAAAGATTCGCAAGGACTTTGCTTTATTGGAAAAGTGCGTTTACCTGAATTTTTGCAGCAAAAATTACAGCCAAAAGAGGGTACAATTGTTCAGATTGATAAAAATGATCCTATATACAATGTTGAAAAGCAAGCTGGATTGTCTTTAGAAGAAGAATTAAAAATCGAATCTCAAAAACTGAACTATAGTCCGGAAATGGGTAAAGTTATGGGTAAACATCAGGGAGCACATTATTTTACTGTTGGCCAAAGAAAAGGATTAAATGTTGGAGGTACTACAGACCCATTATTTGTAATTGCTACCGATGTTGATACCAATACAATTTATACTGGTTTAACGAGCAATCATCCTGGGTTGTTTAAAAAAGCTTTATTTGTTGGCAATTCTGAAGTACACTGGGTTCGTGAAGATTTGAAACTAAAAGAAGGCGAACAGATGGAAGTAATGGCGAGAATTCGTTATCGTCAGCCATTGCAAAAAGCAACTTTACATCAGTTTGCAAACGGAATGTATGTTCATTTTGATGAGCCTCAGTCTGCTATTACAGAAGGACAATTTGTTGCCTGGTATTTAGAAAATGAATTAGTTGGTTCGGGAGTAATTTCTTAGCTTTATACTTTCTTAGGAAGAAATTCCATAAAAAGTATACTATGAGATATAACTTTACTTTTCTTTTATTCTTCGTTTCGTTTGCCATTTTTGCGCAGGAAGAAGCGTGGGTTTATTTTAATGCAAAGCCTAATGCTCAGGCATTTTTTAGTAATCCTTTATCAGAACTATCACAAAGAGCTTTAGACCGAAGAACAAATCAAAATATAGTTTTAGATTTAACAGATGCACCGTTAGAAACTTCATTTGTAAATCAAATTAAATCTAGTACAGGAATAACGGTGATGGCACAGTCTAAATGGCTTAATGCACTTCACATTCGCGGTACACAAGCTAATATCAATGCTTTAAAAGGATTGTCTTTTGTAGCAAAAGTTGAGTTTGCTGATAAAAGTTTAAATACCTCTGCGAAAAAAGTCTCGGAAGCAAAAACAAGTCAAACACTTGATAAGTTAAAAACTACTGTTGATTATTCGTATGGTAATTCTGCCAATCAAATTCAGATGTTAAACGGTCAGGTTCTGCATCAGCAGAATTTTACCGGAGAAGGAAAAATTATAGCCGTTTTAGATGCCGGATTTCCAGGTGTAAATACAGCCCAGCCTTTTGAAAATCTTAGAAATAACAACCGAATTCTGGGAGGTTACGACTTCACCACCCGAAATGACAATTTTTATGCAGGAGACGATCACGGAACTTTAGTCCTTTCAACTATGGGAGGTTATAAAGAAAACGCCTTGGTTGGAACAGCTCCAAATGCATCATATTATCTTTTTATTACAGAAATTGATGCCGTAGAAAATCCTGTAGAAGAATCTTTATGGGTTGAAGCTGCTGAAAGAGCTGATGCTTTGGGAGTTGATATAATAACTACTTCATTAGGGTATTTTGGCGACCGCACAGAGCCGAGATATAATCATACCTACAGCGATATGAACGGAATAACAACTTTTATTTCGCGAGGCGCTGAAATAGCGTTTAGTAAAGGAATATTGGTTTTAGCTTCTGCCGGAAATGAAGGAAATACGACAGAAAAACATGTTGGTTCTCCAGCCGATGCTGTTTCAGTTCTGGCAATTGGTGCGGTTACTGCTGCTAAAGTAAAATCGAGTTTCAGTTCGATTGGGCCAAGTTATGATAACAGAATAAAGCCGGATGTAATGGCACAGGGATCTGCGGCGACAGTAGCTAACGCAAACGGAAGTATAGGAACTGCCGATGGAACTTCTTTTTCATGTCCAATTATGGCTGGAATGGCAGCTTCTTTATGGCAGGCTTTTCCAACTAAAACCAATAAAGAAATCAGACAAATGATTTTGGCTTCTGCCGACAGATATACTACTCCTGATACTAGTTATGGATATGGAATACCAAATTTTGGTTCTACTTTAGGAACTCAAACTTTCCTGTCAACTTCAGATTTTTTGGTTTATCCAAATCCAACAAAATCAAATATCTCATTTTTGTTTGATAACGAAACGGCTTCTGTTTCTATCTATTCGTTATTAGGACAAAAGCTGATTGAAAAACAAATCACAAATCAAAATCCGGTACTTTCTGTAGAAGGTTTAACAAACGGACTTTATTTTTATACTTTCGATGCAGGAAGCTTACATAAAACAGGAAAAATAATAAAACAATAATAGTTTTAATGAATAGAATTACAACGCTTTTCAATATAAAATATCCAATTATTCAAGGCGGCATGATCTGGAATAGCGGTTATAAATTAGCATCGGCAGTAAGTAATGCCGGCGGGTTAGGTTTAATTGGCGCAGGATCGATGTATCCTGATGTTTTGAGAGAACATATTCAGAAATGTAAAAAAGCGACTGATAAGCCGTTTGGAGTTAATATTCCGATGTTATATCCTAATATTGAAGAGATCATGAATATCGTGATTGAAGAAGGCGTTAAAATAGTTTTTACTTCGGCAGGAAATCCAAAAACATGGACTTCATTTTTAAAAGAAAAAGGAATAACAGTAGTACATGTAGTCAGCAGCAGTGTTTTTGCCTTAAAAGCACAAGAAGCTGGCGTAGATGCTATTGTGGCCGAAGGTTTCGAAGCGGGCGGACATAACGGACGCGATGAAACTACTACTTTTACTTTGATTCCGATGGTAAAGGAAAAAATCCAAATTCCAATTATTGCTGCCGGCGGAATTGCAACCGGAAGGGGAATGCTTGCTGCAATGGTTTTAGGTGCCGATGGTGTTCAGGTTGGAAGCCGTTTTGCCGCATCGATAGAATCATCTGCCCACAATAATTTTAAACAAACGATAGTTAATATAAAAGAAGGAGATACTCAATTGACTTTAAAAGAATTAGCTCCGGTTCGATTGGTTAAAAATAAGTTTTATAATGATGTTCAGGCTTTATATGAAAAATGTCCTTCTAAAGAAGATTTGATTGAATTATTAGGAAGAGCCAGAGCCAAAAAAGGAATGTTTGAAGGTGATTTAGAAGAAGGTGAACTCGAAATAGGACAAATCGCCGGACTGATTCATGAAATTTTACCTGTCGAACAAATTGTTCAAGAAATGATAGCCGATTTTAAAGCTGCTCGCGAAGAAAAAGCTACATTTGATTTTTAATTATCCGCAAGAAATATTTATGAATTCTATTCGCACTTATATAATTATATTGTTTTTAGCTTTTGGACTGCAGCAAGTTCAAAGCCAATCCTATCATTTTAAAACTTCGGGTTTTAGCGTACTGCAAAAAAATGAGAGAGGGAAATGGGGCGAATGGTCGAACCTTGACTTGGTAAATCTTTCGGTTGTGTTAGATACAGATAAACACCGTATTGTTGTGTACTCTCAGGAAATCCAGCTTTTTAATATTTTGGATTATATAGAAAGAGAAGAAAACGATACTGATATTGTGTATTCTTTCTTGTGTAAAGATAACGACGGAAAAGAATGTAAACTTTCAATCATTACCAGAAAAAAACAGGATTTCCGTAAACAGCTCTATATCAATTACGATGACCATATTATCGTTTATAATATTTTTACGGTTTAAAATATTGAACCCAATAGTTTTTGAAACCTATCAGGTTTGCTGCATTATTCTTTATGATTCTAACTAATAAAAACTTATGAAATTAAGAAATACTTTTTCCCTTTTGATTTTTTTTATTGTAATAAAATCTTTTTCACAACATTTATTTATTCCTAATGGTACAAACGGAGTATCTAATTCAAATAATAGCAATGTCGGGATAGGTGTATCAGATCCTCAAACAAAATTTGAAGTAAATGGAGATATAACTTTGGATTTTAAAACTATTTATTTTGATCGTTCAATTAATAAAGGATCTTATAAAATTAGTAATCCGGCTTGGGATGATGGACTTCAATATCATCATTATACATCTCATAAGTTTTTTACAATGGGAAACGAAAGACTTAAGATTCAACAAAATGGCAATATTGGAATTGGGGTATCAGATCCTCAAACGAAATTTGAAGTAAATGGAGATATAACTTTAGATTTTAAAACCATTTATTTTGATCGTTCAATTAATAGAGGATCTTATAAAATTAGTAATCCGGCCTGGGATGATGGACTTCAATATCATCATTATACGTCGCATAAGTTTTTTGTTTCTGGAATAG
The DNA here is from genome assembly GCF_052044235.1 of Flavobacterium sp. 22659. Classification (NCBI taxonomy): domain Bacteria; kingdom Pseudomonadati; phylum Bacteroidota; class Flavobacteriia; order Flavobacteriales; family Flavobacteriaceae; genus Flavobacterium; species Flavobacterium sp. 22659. The sequence goes on along the minus strand of NZ_JBQEMU010000004.1, from coordinate 193,052 downwards.
AGCGTATGAGATTAACAAATACTGGTTTAATTGATATTAATGGAACAATCAGAGCAGAAGAAGTCAAGGTTTGTTTAAATAAAGGATGTGATTTTGTTTTTGAAAGTGATTATAATTTAATGCCGCTTAATGAATTAGCTGAATATATAAAATTAAATAAACATCTTCCAGACATTGCTCCTGCAGTAAAAATGGAAAGCGAGGGTATAAATCTTAGTGAAATGAATGCTAAATTATTGCAAAAAATTGAAGAATTAACTTTATATGTAATCGAGCAAAATAAAAAGCTAGAACTTCAAAATAACAAAATTATAAGTTTAGAAAATCAAAATCAAGAAATAATAGAGATAAAAGCTATGCTAAAGTCAATGAATCAGAAGTAATAGTTAGATGTTAAAAGGGTTAAAATAAAATAATAAACCCGACAAGTTTTTAAAACCTGTCGGGTTTGTTATATAAAAATCTTAGAACCTGAGTATCTCAGAAGCTTAGTGGCTTAGACATCAATTTCCTTAATAAACTCGTCATATTCCAGATAAAACATTTCGAGAGCGTGCATTTTTTCGTTGAAAAAATCAAAAATTGCGTCCCAGTTATTGCGGTTGCTAAAACCAACACCAAGTTTTTCAACCCATATTCGGCTTATGTTTTTGCCGCTTTCAAGAGTATAGTTTTTTTCAAAAACCAAATCCTTAATGAATTCTTCTTCCAGAATATTCTTTAAAGCTTCCAGTTTTTCGAAATAAGCATATCGTTTTTCATCGCTTCGGTGTTCAATGTCAATTAAAACCTGAGCTTTTTTATTGTCTACATAAAATTTAAAAGAGAAATCTTTTATTTTGGTATCATAAAGAACCCATTTTCTAGGATACTTTTCTGCAAAAGCTACCCAAAATTCCCTTTTCATTCTTTGTGATTCTTCTCTGCTGTACATTTTTATGGCTTTGTTTTAGAAAACTTGTAGAACCGCATTTTCTAGAGTATATTTATATTTTAATTGAAAGTACAAAAATAAACTTTGAATATGGATTTTCAACAATTTTTACAATATGTTCCTAATTTAATTCCAGTTGAACTTCCGGCAGAAACGGCACACGCTAAAATGGCACCTCTAGAACGCATTCAGGCGTTGAAAAACTTAGATATTAATGCAAAGAATCCGCGAATTGCTGCAGTTATGATGCTGTTTTATCCTAAAAACGAAAAAACACATCTTATTTTAATTGTCCGAAATGCTTACAACGGAGTTCATTCCTCGCAAATAGCATTTCCGGGAGGTAAATATGAACTTACAGATCGGGATTATCAGGAAACAGCTTTGCGTGAAACAAGCGAAGAAATTGGTGTTCTTCCTGAGAAAATAGAAATTATAAAGCATTTTACACCCATGTATATTCCGCCAAGTAACTTCTTGGTTCATCCGTATTTGGGAATTGCAAAAGAAGAACTTTCATTTTATCCGGATGCGCGTGAAGTAGCTTCGATTATCGAACTGCCGCTGTCTGTTTTTTTAGATGATGAAATTATGATCGAAACCACATTATCAACTTCTTATGGAAATGATATTCTGGTTCCGGCATTCTATATTGAAAATCATATTGTATGGGGGGCAACAGCGATGATTTTAAGTGAACTGAGAGATGTTTTAAAAACAACTTTTGCAGAAAATTCGTAATAGAATAAAATTAACAATTTGATATTCATGATAATAGTGTTTTATTCTGTAAATTGTATAAAGCTATTGCTAAAAGAATAATTTTTGTATGTTTGCGACTTAACCAAAAATAACACAAAACAGCATTATGGGATTGTTTAAACGAAATCCTTTCGGTCATATATTATTCATCAAGAAATGGTTAATCCGTATTTTGGGTGCCATGACACATAGAAGATATAGAGGTTTTAATGAATTGCAGATTGAAGGATCTGAAATTATTAAAACGCTTCCGGATACAAATGTTTTGTTTATATCGAATCACCAAACGTATTTTGCCGATGTTGTTGCAATGTTTCATGTGTTTAATGCAAGTTTAAGCGGACGTCAAGATACTATTAAGAATATTGGTTATTTATGGCAGCCAAAAATGAATATTTATTATGTTGCTGCAAAAGAAACTATGCAGGCAGGATTACTGCCAAGAATTTTGGCTTATGTTGGGGCTATTACAGTTGAAAGAACCTGGAGATCAAAAGGAGTTGACGTTACAGAAAAACGTGATGTAAACCCAAATGATACCGAAAATATTAGAATTGCTCTTGAAGACGGCTGGGTTATTACTTTTCCGCAGGGAACAACAAAATCTTTTAAGCCCGTTCGTAAAGGAACAGCGCATATTATCAAACAGCATAAACCTATCGTAATTCCTATTGTAATTGACGGTTTCCGTCGTTCTTTTGATAAAAAGGGACTTCGTATGAAAAAGAAAAATATACTTCAGTCTTTCATAATTAAAGAGCCTCTTGAAATCGATTATGAAAACGATACTATCGAGCAGATCGTAGAAAAAGTAGAATACGCAATCGAACAGCATCCATCATTTTTAAAAGTTATTCCTGCCGAAGAAATAAAAGCACAAGAAGAACTTAACAAAATGAGACAATGGGATTATTAGAATTTTAGGTTATTTTTTTGTTTCAGGTTTCAGGTTTCAAGTTTCAAGTTGGAAAACTAGCATCTTTGAGCCTTTGTCGCTCTGAACCTTTGAACCTCAATTAAAAATCAATCTTCTTCAACTCCTTGTAATTCACATACAATCTGCGTAAAAGAGTTCCGTACAATAATCTGTAGAAACACCAGAACACTCCAAAGAAACCTAGGATTACCAGAATTAAAATTCCAATTGTGGTAAACATTGCTTTTCCGTTTACAGCCAATTTTTCTCTTAAAAAAGCCATATCAGGATTGTAGACAAAAGCGATAAAAAAGCTTAAAATAGACGTAACCACAATCATTCCTAAGTTGTACCACACATAATACTGAACCGTTTTTCTGGTTCTTAAAATAGCGCTCATTAAAGATTTTGTAGCAACGGTTGTAGAAATCGTAGTATAATTTTTGTAGAAAATAAAAACAAAAATTAATCCCACCAGATAATTCAAATAAGTTAAATATTCAAGGGTAACAACAATCTCAGGATGATTTATTTTTCTTAAAACATCATCTGTGTTGATAAACAAGTTTGAGAAAGTCCAAAATGAAATTTCCAGAATACTGATAATCAAAATCCATTTTACAATAGAAGATGATTTTTTGTGAATCATTCTGTAGATTTCTGTTTCAGAAATTTGTTGAAAAGAATCAGAGTTCTTTTTCCAGTCTTTTTTTAATAAATCCAGTTCTTTCATAATAATTTTTAAGGATTTAGTATTTTTTTAAGTTTCCCTTTAATTCTATTCATTTTCACACGTGCATTCACTTCGCTGATTCCTAAGGTTTCGGCTATTTCTTGATAATCTTTGTCTTCTAAATACATAAAAACTAATGCTTTTTCGATGTCGTTGAGCTGATAAACTGCTTTATACATCAATTTTATCTGTTCTTCCTCTTCATAATTGTAATCAACATCTCTCACAAAGTGCTGATGACTTTCATAATCTACGGTAGATATGGTCCTTTTGGTTTTTCGGTATAATGTAATTGCTGTATTTAAAGCAACACGGTACGTCCAGGTCGAAAATTTACTGTCGCCTCTAAATTTTGGATAAGCTTTCCAGAGCTGAATGGTGATTTCCTGAAACAAATCTTTATGAGCGTCTTCGCCATCAGTATACAACCTACAAATCTTGTGGATTATATTCTGATTTGCCTGCAATTGTGCAACAAATGACTGTTCTAGATTTTCGCTCATAAAAGTATTAGTAGTTATGAAATCATTTTTGTTACAGTTAAATTTATTTTTTTTGACGCACATTAAAAGATTATAATTTCTTTTAGTTGTTTAATACAAAATAAAAATCCTTTTACTCTGTGCGATCTGTGGCAGAAAAATCTAAAATTTTCTCGTTTTATAATAATTAATCATCAAATCTATAAACTTGCTGTAGCTTTCCATTCCGTCTTTTTGATTGTTCGATTTCAGGAAATTATCATACAAAAAGTGAAAACCTTTATCTATAAAGGTGTCGTATTTTTTCCAGAAATCCTGGCTTTCCTGATAGTTTTTTAAAATTCCGGGATTTATCTCTTTTTTTAATTTTTCAAAAACTTTTTCATTTTTAAACTTCCAGATTCCAAGACAATAACGCAATGCAAAGCTGTATCCTGAATATTGAAAATATAAATTATCATTCTTCACACATGCCAAAACGCCGATAAAATTACATTCATTTTCACTCGCAAAACCAATTTGATGAGCCATTTCATGTGAAGCCGTGAGCGGGAAAGAATACATAGGCAGTAAATCATTTACCTGTGCTTCATTAGTAAACGGATTTAAATAACCGCCAAATCCCATATAAGTTAATGGAACGCTGAATAGTGATTTTTTAACGCTTAATGTGTTGTATTTAAAATATGGATGCTCTTGTGCTAGATTGTTATATCCGCTTAAATTCATTTTAAAAACTTCTTCCTGTAAATACGGAAGATAAATTTTCTCGTTTTTGTTTTTTGTGATCTTAAACTGGATTTCATTGGTTCTAACAATCAGTTTTTTTGTGAACGCTAATAAATCAGCATCGCTGTATTCTCTTTTAATTTCCATTTTCTGGAAAAGAGGTTCACGATAATAATTAAAAGCCCAAAGCACATGAAACAGAAAATAATAAACGGAAATTTTGCCTAAAATTTTTAAGATATGATCTTTCCATTCGGTTTTCCATGTTTTTCTAATTTTCCAGAACCAGCTGATAATTGATATAATCAAAATACCGTAAATGCTGTCGCCCACAGAAAAAGGAATTTTACCTAAAACTATTCGTAAGAAATGAGAAATTCTAATGTATAAATTGTTGCTGTAAAAGCCTTCAACAAAGTCAGGAAAAAAAGGAAGAACTTTTAAAAAGATAATCTGAATTAAAAGAAATAGGGGAAGGATATGTTTTCTTGTCACGGTTATTACGTTTGTATAAAAATAATAATTAAAAGATAGTTAGTGTTATTTTTTGTAAATTTGTTATTCAATAATAAGGAAAAAATGACACAAATCACTTTAAATATTCCAGATAATGAATTGTCATTCTTTATGCAGTTAATAGAAAAATTCAATTATGAAACTGTAATAAATGAATTTTCAGTGACTGAAGAAATGAAAAATTTGTTAGACGAAAGAAGATCAACTTCAAAAGCTGATGAGTTTCTTCCTTGGAATGAAGCAAAAAAGAAATTGCGTTTTAAATAAGGCAAATGATTTTTAATGTTGTTATTGAGCCAAGAGCGCTCGTTGATATACAAAATGCTATTGATTATTATGAGTCTAAGCAAAGCGGTTTAGGTGAGTATTTTTATAAAGTAATTGACGAACATTTAGATACATTATCTAAAAATCCTTTTTTTGAAATCAGATATAAAGATTATCGTGGTCTTCCCACTAAAAAATTTCCATTTATCATTTTTTATTTCATCGATGAGAAATTAAAAACAGTATATATTTTATCTGTTTTTAATACTTCAATGAATCCTGCAAAATATCCTCTTTAAGAAAATTAAATTTACTTTCGTATTTCTTGCTTTAATAGAATATTCGTGTAATTCTATTTTAAAGTCGTTTTAATTTGCGCTAATTCATGAAATTCGAGGCGGAAAAAGCATTTAAACTTTGTAACTTTGAGGCTCTTAATTGTTAAACATCAAACAAAATATAATGAGTCAGGAAATAAGAAATCTGGAACCAAAAGCACTTTGGAATAAATTTGCAGATTTAAACGCTGTTCCGCGTCCTTCAAAGAAAGAAGAGCGAGTAATCGAGTTTATGAAAAACTTTGGAAACAGCTTGGGTTTGGAAACTTTTGAAGATGAAATCCGAAATGTAATCATCAGAAAACCGGCAACTCCGGGAATGGAAAACCGTAAACCAATCGTAATGCAGGGACACCTGGATATGGTGCACCAAAAAAATGCTGATACCGTTTTTGATTTCGATACACAAGGAATTGATATGTATGTTGATGGTGACTGGGTTCGTGCGCGTGGTACAACTTTAGGAGCCGACAATGGGTTAGGAGTGGCAACTATTATGGCTGTTTTGGAAAGCAAAGATATTCCGCATCCTGCAATTGAGGCCTTATTTACTGTTGATGAAGAAACAGGAATGACTGGGGCTTTAAATCTAAAAGGTGGGATTCTGCAAGGACAGATTTTGTTGAATCTTGATACAGAGGAAGATGATGAAATTGATATTGGATGTGCTGGTGGAATCGATGTAACGGCAACAAGAACTTATAATGAAGAAGAAGTTCCTGAAGCTTCAGTTGGTTATACTATTACGGTAAAAGGCTTAAACGGAGGACATTCTGGAATGGATATTCATAAAGGTTTAGGAAACGCAAACAAAATTATGAACCGTTTATTATTTGATGGTTTTGAAAATTTTGGACTGCAGGTTTCTGAAATTAACGGAGGAAGTCTTAGAAATGCAATTCCGAGAGAAAGTGTTGCGAAAGTAATTATTTCTCAAATGTTTGATGAAGCGTATGTGTATGACATGCAGGAAATTATTTCTGATATTAAAGCTGAATACAAAACAACAGAACCTAACTTAACGATTGAAATTGTAAAATCTGATTTGCCTGAAAAAGTAATGGATTTAGGCGTTCAGGAAGGTATTATAAGAGCAATTTATGCTGCGCAAAACGGAGTTTACAGAATGAGCCCTGATATGGCTGATTTAGTTGAAACTTCAAACAATATTGCCCGCGTTGTTGTAAAAGACGGAGAAATTCTTGTGGGATGTTTAACACGTTCTTCTGTAGAATCTTCAAAATTTGATTTAGCTAATTCGTTACGTTCTGCGTTTGAATTAGTAGGATGTGAAGTAGAACTTTCTGGTTCTTATCCGGGATGGACTCCAAATGTAAATTCTGAAATATTAGAAGTTTTAAAAGATATTTACGAAAAACAAAATGGCGAACAGCCTAAAGTTGTAGCTTGTCACGCTGGTTTAGAATGTGGAATTTTAGGGACAAATTATCCAGGAATGGATATGATTTCTTTTGGACCAACAATTCACGGAGCGCACTCTCCAGACGAAAGAGCAAGCATTTCATCTGCGCAGAAATATTGGAAATTTGTATTAGAGATTCTTTCAAATATACCAGTTAAATAGTCTCGGTTTACAGTCTCAGTAGTCAGTTACGGTTTTCAGTTTCCTTAGATGCTGAAAACTGTGACTGCGACTGAAAACTTAATCCCTTTTTGGAGCATTTTTCTTCTCTCTTTTTTCTTCTTTCTTTTCTTTAGCCGTTTTTAACGGTTCTTTTTTTTGCTGTTTTTTAGCATCCTGACTTTTTGCCATTGATATTTGTTTTAATTGTTTTAAATTGATTATGAAGTAAATATAGCTTTTTTAAATCCTAAAAGGCATAAAAAAATCCCCAATTTTTAAAATTGAGGATTTGTATAATAAGAGTAAAGCTTTAATTCCTTTTTAATACTTTGTATTGCTCGTAACAACCGCTTATGGCATCTAAAATCTGTAAGTCATTTGCTGATTGAATAAAAGCATCAGAATAGTTGCAGCGATGCATAATTTCAGGGATTTCGTCTTTGCTTATTCCTAATAAAACAGCAATAGTTTCACGGTCGTATTTGGTTTCCAAAAGATTTCTAATTGTATCGTCTTTTTTCATGTCCTTAAGTTTTTTAAGCTCCCTGCTGTTTTTTCCGAAGAAATTATAAAGCATATCAGCAGGATTAAAAATAGAGCCCAATACTTTACCAAAAGCATTTGGAGAGTATTCTCCTGCTTCATAACCTTGTGTAAGGCCAGAAATACTATAACGGTAGTTTTCTTTTGTAGGGATCAGTTTAGAGTCAATTTCAAGATATCCCGTTAAACTGAAAGGGGCAATGATAACTTCTTCAAGAGCAATGGCTTTTTCAGTAAGCTGAATTCGAGTTACTTTGTTTTTTATCCAGTCATTTGTTACTCTGATTCTAAGAGATTGAAATCCTAAAAGAGAGAAATGAATAGTATCATTAGGCTGTACGTCAATTTCAAAATACCCTTTTGAATCTGATTTTGCACCGCGTACTTTGTTTGTGTTAATGATATTTACATTTGGAAGAGGCTGTTTACTATCGTCGTTTATAATGTAACCTGAAACTCTTTGCGGGGTAGATGAGTCAACATCTTGCGCAAAACTAACAGCCGAGAATAGTAAAAAAAAGAAAACTGCGAAATATTTCATATCCTGATTTAAAGCACTAAAAGTAGTAAATCGAGATTAAATATTTCGTAGTCTTGGAATATAATTATAAGAAAATTAACAATGGCATCAGTATAGCTTTTAGTATTTTAATAAAAAGCGGTATAGACGATAAATTAAAATACTTCGAATTAGAAAGCTTATTTTATAGAGTAAGATTCTGAATATAAAAAAATCCCAAATTCCAATTATGTCTGGAATTTGGGATTTTGTATTTTTAAGATATTAAATAATTAATCTCTTCTTGGTCTTCTTGGTCTTGATGAATCACCAAAACTTTCAGAACGTCTTGGAGCTCTGTCAGAACCACCTTCGTTTCTTCTAAAACCTCCTTCTCTTGGAGCAGAGTTTCTGTCGCTTCTAAATCCGCCTCCAGAACCTTCGCGTCTTGGAGCAGAGTTTCTGTCGCTTCTAAAACCTCCGCCAGAACCTTCACGTCTTGGAGCGAAGTTTCCTTCTCTTCTTTGTCCGCCAGAATTTCTTCCGCCGCCACGGTTGTTGTGGTCACGTCTTCCGCCTCCGTCATTTTTAGAAATTTCAACATTAATACGACGTCCTTCTAATTGAACGTTGTTTAAAATATCCATTACTTTATCAGTGTGCTCAGGATCAGTGTTAAAGAAAGAGAAACCTTCTTTTACATCTACTTTGAAAACGTCATCACGACCTAAGTCTAATGTTTCTTTCAAGTAATCTTTTAAAGACATCCAGTCGAAATTGTCTCTAGAACCAATGTTTACAAAATAACGAACTGCTCCGTTGTTGTTGAATTCTCTTGGCTCAGAATCACCTCTTTCACGTCTTTCTCCAGAAGATTGAGTAGAGATATCTTTATTCTTTTTGTAGTAAGTAATGAAACGGTTAAATTCTACAGATACCATTTTCTTAATCAATTCTTCTTTAGATAAATCTTCAAGAACATTGTTAATTGCTGGTAAATAGTTGTCAATTTCGTGATCAACCTCAGTATCTTTAATTTTGTTTGCTAAGTGCAATAACTGAATTTCGCAGATTTCGATTCCAGATGGAATAGCTTTTTCTTCGAATTTTTGTTTAATGATTCTCTCGATAGAAGAAATTTTACGTAACTCACTTTTTGTAACGATTACAATAGAAGTTCCTAATTTTCCAGCTCTACCTGTACGTCCAGAACGGTGGTTGTAAGTTTCAATCTCATCTGGTAATTGGTAGTTCACAACGTGAGTTACGTTATCAACGTCAATACCACGTGCAGCAACGTCAGTAGCAACAAGCATCTGAATTTGTCTTCCACGGAAAGATTTCATTACCCCGTCACGTTGTGCCTGAGATAAATCTCCGTGTAACGCAGCGGCGCTATATCCATCTTCAATTAATTTTTCAGCTACAGCCTGTGTATCTCTTTTAGTACGACAGAAAACTACAGAGAAAATATCTGGGTTAGCATCTGCCAAACGTTTTAGAGCTTCGTAACGATCACGAGCATTTACTAAGTAAAATTCGTGAGAAACTGTTGCAGAACCTGAGTTCTTAGCACCAACAGTAATTTCAACCGGTTCGCTCATGAATTGTTTTGCAATTCTGGCAACCTCTTGCGGCATAGTTGCAGAGAACAACCATGTGTTTTTTTGATCTGGAGTATCTGATAAAATAGATACGATGTCTTCATAGAATCCCATGTTCAACATCTCATCAGCTTCATCAAGAATACAGTAATCTATATTTTTAATGTTAACTAAACCTCTGTTAATCATGTCTTGCATTCTTCCTGGAGTAGCCACAATAATTTGTGCGCCTCTTTTAATCTCTCTAGCTTGCTCTGTAATACTAGCCCCGCCGTAAACTGCTACCACATTAATACCTTTTTCGTATTTTGAGTAGTTTTTAAGTTCGTTGGTAATCTGTAAACAAAGTTCTCGTGTTGGCGATAAAACTAATGCTTGTGTGTTTCTATTGTCAGCATCAATTTTTTGAATTAGCGGAAAACCGAAAGCTGCCGTTTTCCCTGTCCCTGTCTGAGCCAACGCAACCATATCTGTGTCTTTTTCCAATAATAGGGGAATCGCCTTTTCCTGTACCTCTGACGGATTTTCAAATCCTAGATCTAAAATCGCCTTCAGTAACGATTCATTCAATCCTAATTGTTCAAATTTATTCATATATGTATTTAAAATAGGGTGCAAAATTACTGTTAATTATTCACATAAACTAATGCAATTTCAAGAATTATACATTTGTTATGATTTGATTATCAAAAAGTTACGATTTAGGTAAAATGATTTTTTGTAAAAAATCCAGAATTTGCCCCAAAAACACGTCTGAAAATGTAAAATTTGAGCTTTAAAATGTTGTATTTGAAACAATTATTTTGTGGTAGTCAGGAAATCAATTAGTTGCTGAACTGCTTTTCCGCGATGTCCAATGGAGTTTTTTATTTCCAAAGGCAGTTCTGCAAAGGTTTTGTCAAAATTTTCAGGTTTGAAAATTGGGTCGTATCCAAAACCATTTGTACCTGTTTTGGTTTCTGTAATTTCTCCTTTTGCAATTCCAGTAAATAAATATTGCTTTCCTTCCAGGTTTAAAGTGATAACGGTTTTAAACTGAGCGCTTCGATTTTTGTTGTTTTCTAATGTCTTTAAAAGTTTATTCATGTTATCGTCGGCATTTTTTTGCTCGCCTGCGTAACGTGCAGAATACACTCCGGGTTCTCCATTTATAGCATCTACTTCCAGTCCAGTATCATCTGCAAAACAATCGTAACCATACTTTTGTGTTACGTAATCCGCTTTCAAAATGGCATTTCCTTCAATTGTATCTGCAGTTTCAGGAATATCTTCTAAACAATTAATATCTTCTAAACTTAATATTGTAATACTTTCAGGAAGCATGCTTTGTATTTCTGCAATTTTATTTTTGTTGTTTGAAGCGAAAACGAGTTTCATAGAATTAAGTGTTTAAATGATTTCAACACAAATTTAGAATTCTTATATTTGATATACTGCCTAAAAATAAAATAAATGCAATTATCTGTTTTATATAAAAAAATCCTGCCATTTGTAAAACCTTACAAAAAAATGGTAATTGCCACTTTACTGCTTACATTTTTAGGTTCGTTTGCGGCGCAGGTAAATGCTGTAATTTTAAAATATACCGTCGATACTATAAATAATTTAATGGTTGCCCACGAACCATTATCCAAAGGATTTCATTTACTTGGTATTATTAGTGTTGTATTGTTAACTAAAGAATTGGTTAATTCTGTGGTGCAGTTTGGGCAGAAATTCTATGGAGAAAAACTTCGTATTTTTATCACACGAGATATATCACAGACAATTGTAGAAAAAATTCTAAGTTATAGAATGGAATTTTATACTTCGGATGAAAATGAAAGCGGAAAACTTCAAACGAGAATCGATCTGGGCATTAGCAGTTTAACACGACTGGTTCAGAACTTTTTCATTGATATTCTGCCTTTGTTTGCCAACGCTTTTGTGGCTTTGGTAATTATGTTTTATGCCAATGTGTATGTAGGATTGGTTAGTTTGTGTATTATTCCTATTTATTTTTACATCAGCCAATTGCAAGCCACGAAATTAAGTGGTTTTAGGAGAAGAATGCGAAATTACCGTGAAACTAAAAATAACGGAATTATTAGCTTAATTGAATCTATAACTGTAATTAAATCTTTTGTTCGCGAATCGACCGAAGCAGATCGCCATGAAAAAATTCAGTATGAAATGACAGAAAATCAGCTGGAAACCAGAAAAACCAGTTTTATTTTTGAAAGTATTAAAAGTTTTGTCGAGCAGATAGGAGTCGTGATTATCATTATTTTGACAGCTTATTTTGTGCTGAATAATCAAATGACAATTGGTGCCATAATGTTTCATATTATGTTGTTTAATAATGTTTCGTCTCCAATCAGGCAATTGCATCGAATTTATGACGAGGTAAATGATGCTTTAATTTATTCAGAAGGTTTCTTTGATATTTTAGAATCAGATAAGGAAATTGAAACCAGCGGTAATTATATGCCTGAAAAAATTTCAGGATTGATCGAGGTTAAAAATGTAGACTTTGTTTACCCAAACGGCACTCAGGCGCTTTATGATATTAATTTTACGGTAAAACCTAATGAAACTACTGCTTTGGTAGGATTAAGCGGCGCCGGAAAAAGCACTTTTATTAATTTATTAGATAAATTTTACCTGCCATCATCAGGACAAATATTTTTAGATGGAGTTGATTTAGTAGATTATGATACCGACTTTTTACGTAAAAACATTGGTTTGGTTTTGCAGAAGAATCATATTTTTAAAGGAACTATTGCAGAAAATATTTTATACGGAAATCCCGAAGCTTCACACCCGGAAATTATCGAAGCGGCAAAACAAGCTTATATTCATGAGCAGGTAATACAACTGCCAAAAGGTTATGATTCTGATGCGCATTTGCTTTCGGGCGGGCAGCAGCAGCGAATTGCGATTGCAAGACTTTTTCTTAAAAATCCGCCAATTATTTTTCTGGATGAACCAACTGCCAGTTTAGATGCCATTGCAACAGAACAAATAAAAAAATCTCTCGATGCCATTAAAAAAGACCGAACTGTAATTATAATTTCGCACAGTATTTCTCAAATTATCGATGCGTCGAACATTATTGTTTTAGAAAAAGGACGATGCGTTGAAAAGGGAACCCATGATGAATTGTATGATAATAAAGGAACGTATTATCAAATATTTATGGCAATGGCAAACAGTTTAAACATCGAAAAAATCACACAGACTTTTGATTGAAATAATTCAAAATTATTTTTTCAAAAACAAAAACCGTAAAAATTCCAAAAGTATAAGCCAGAATATCTTCCCAAAGAAATCCCTGTCCTAAAACATATCTGCCAAAAAGTGTCTTTCTAAGTTTGATCATCCATTCACCTTGATACAATTGTAAAAATTCAATGCAATAGCAAATCAAAAGCGAAAGTAATGCAATTGAAAAAGCATTCTTAAATGGAAGAAATATTCGAACCAAAAAATAAATCATCACAGCGTACAGAAAGTCTCCAATCCATAATGGGGCAAATGTTGTTTTTCTGGAGCAGATTCCAATAAAAATGATGAATAGAAAAAGGGTGAAATAATAGATTCTGGATTTCAAGTTTAGACTGGTTTTGTTTAAACAAATTTATATTAAACAGCACACAGATGATACTGATTTAACAGGTTTATTATTTGTTTACTTCGTTAGTTAAGATAAACTAAGATAAAAGGAGTTTAATAGTACATTTTTAGGGAACGAAAAATACAAACCTTAAATGATTTTACTTTATTTCATAAATTTATCGGTTAATAAACTTTCTATCAAAAATAACCACATGAATTCAAAATTTTTCACGCTGATTGCGGTTTTGTTTCTTATCGGAAACCAAACCTATGCTCAAAAAAACAATTCGTTTAATATTCAAAAACAATTAGAGTATTGCGCAGAACAGGCATCCAAAACTTTAAAAGTAATTCCAGATGACGGAACTTCACCAAGAACGGTTCCGAATGGAAGCAAAGACTGGAAATTTGTTAGTTACAAAGACTGGACAAGCGGATTCTGGCCTGGTGAATTATGGTATTTATATGAAGCAACAAAGGATAAAAAATGGGAAAAAGAAGCAGATAAATTCAGCCGTTTCTTAACGCCTTTATCTATCAGCAAAGCAGCTGATCACGATTTGGGGTTTCAGATTTTTAATAGTTTTGGAAACGGATATCGATTGACAAAAAATCCGGAATACAAAGAAATTATACTTAAAACAGCTGATACTCTGGCAACACTTTTTAATCCAAAAGCAGGAACGATTCTGTCCTGGCCTCATAATAAAATGGGCGGTCATAATACAATTATTGATAATATGATGAATCTGGAGCTTCTATTTTGGGCATCTAAAAATGGAGGAAACAAAAAGCTGTATGATATTGCTGTAAAACATGCCGAAACGACAATGGCAAATCATTTCAGACCAGATAATACATCTTATCATGTTATTATTTATGATTATGAAACTGGTAAAAAAATAAAAGGAAGAACGGCTCAGGGATACAGTGATGACAGTATGTGGGCGCGTGGTCAGGCTTGGGCAATTTATGGTTTTACAATGACTTACAGAGAAACAAAAGATCCTAAGTTTTTAGATTTTGCACATAAACTAACACGAGTTTATTTAGATAAACTTACAACAGAAGATTTAATTCCATATTGGGATTTTAATGCGCCTGATATTCCAAATGCTCCAAGAGATGCTTCGGCGGCGGCGATTGTTTCTTCGGCACTTTTAGAGTTGAGTTCTTACACAAAAGATAAAAACCTAAAAAACGAATATCTAACAAAGTCTAAAAAGATGATTGTTTCACTTTCAGATCATTACCAGAGTCGAGATGTAAATTCAGCCTTTTTACTTCATTCAACCGGACACAAACCTGCAGGAAGTGAAATAGATTGTTCTATAAATTACGCAGATTATTATTATCTTGAAGCACTTTTAAGACTTCAAAAAATAAAATAAAAAATTATGGTAAAGAAAATAAGCCAGATTTCGTTTGCAATTATTATGGTATTGATGCTTGCAGGCTGTAAAAATACCAAACAAAAACTTCAGGAATTTGTAGTGAAATACAATGCAACTGCTTCCAGTTTTAAAGCTGAAAATGTAACACTTACTACGGCAAGAGGTTATATAAACGACAATAAAATTGAATTGCGTTTTGAAACTGATTTAGAGCAGAATGACGCTAATAAAACAGCAGCGAATATATCGTTTCCCAAGTTGTTAAAAGATATGTTCGATAAAAATCAAATTCCCGAAGAATTAGTTAACGAAGGTGTGCAGTTTGATGCTTATTTTTTAGCAGATGATAATACTGTTTTTGTAAAAGAAGTGATTACAAAAGAATCACTGCCTGAATTACTGAAAGAATAATTGAGATGTAAAAAATGCTCAAAACAGAAAGCCTCTTTAATTATTTAAAGAGGCTTTTTTTAGTTTATCTAAGTTTAATCCTTTCTATTTTAAACTTTGTGTAATTGACTTGTAGTTAAATAATTACATTTTTTAAAAATCTGATTTGATGTTGTTTTTTTATTTTAATTTCATTATGTTTGAGTTAAAAATTAACTAATAAACCAAAAAATTATGAAAAAAATTACCCAAATCGCATTTATTTTTGTAACAATGTTAGTGTTGGTAAGCTGTAAAAATACCAAACAAAAAATTCAGGAGCACGTAAGTACTTATAATAATTCATCAACAATAAAAGGACACGGAATTACAAGTACAGCGGCTAAAGCATTTTTAAATGACAACAAAATCGAGATTAGAATTGAAACTAATTTAGAAGAAAATGATTCTAACAAAGCGGCCTACAAAGAGTCATTCCCTGATTTATTAAAAGAAATGATTCAAAACAATCAGATTTCGACAGAACTAATCGACGAAGGAGTAAAATTTGACGTATATTTCCTGGCTTATAATAATGCAATATTAGCCCAGCAATTAGTTGATAAAGAAGAATTAGCTGTTTTAGAAAGCGGAGCTGCCACAGATAATAAAGAAACTGCAAAACTCTAAGATTTCATATAAAAAATAAAAGCCTCTTTGAATTTCCAAAGAGGCTTTTATTTTTAGTTACGTTTGGTAACGTTCGTTAAATTATCAGGGAAATACAATTCTGATAGATTTGTAAACTCGTCACCTCGCATAAAGATATTGATATCAACATCTGCAAAAGATGTTTTTCCGGCCGCAGCCAAAAGTTCATTAGCAGAATGAAGTGTATTTTTATGGAAATGATACACACGATCTGATTTATCAGTTACAACCAAACCTTTCATCAGCATTTTGTTTTGAGTGGCAACTCCAGTCGGACATTCGTTATTATGACAGCGTAAAGCCTGAATGCAACCTAAAGAGAACATAAAACCTCTCGCACTGTTACACATATCTGCACCCAAAGCAACAGCATGAAGAATGGAATATCCGGAAATAATTTTCCCGCTTCCTATAATGCGCATTTTATCACGAATATTTAATCCGATTAATGTTTTGTTGACGAAAATTAAAGCCGGTTCAAACGGCATTCCAACACCGTCTGCAAATTCTAACGGAGCAGCTCCGGTTCCGCCTTCAGCACCATCAATTGTAATAAAATCAGGATAAGTATCTTCGGCGATCATTTCATGGCAGATAGCTTCAAACTCAGCTGTATTTCCAATACATAATTTAAAACCTATTGGTTTTCCATTCGATAATTCACGTAATTGTTTAATAAACTGAATTAATCCTTTTGTATCAGAAAAAGCAGTGTGTCCGGGAGGAGAAAGAATCATGGTATGCGGTACAACTCCTCTAATTTTAGCAATCTGTTCAGTATTCTTTGCAGCCGGAAGTACACCTCCGTGACCTGGTTTTGCACCTTGCGAAAGCTTAATTTCGATCATTTTTACATTAGGAAGATTTGCCTTTTCTGAGAATTTTTCAGGGCTGAAATTTCCTTCAGCATCACGGCATCCAAAATAACCCGTTCCAATCTGCCAGGTAATATCGCCGCCGCCTTCAAGATGAAAATCAGTTAAACCTCCTTCGCCTGTATTTTGGTAAAAATTTCCTTTTTTGGCACCAATATTAATAGCGCGTACTGCATGTTCACTCAAAGAACCAAAACTCATAGCCGAAACATTAAACAAAGAAGCAGAATAAGGCTGTTTACAATCTTTTCCTCCAACTAAAACTCTCGGAAGTTCTTCATTTACTTTTGCAGGGAAAATAGAATGTTTTATTCCTTCGTAGCTTTCAGTATTTAAGTTTTGCTGTGTTCCAAAAGGTGTACTTGAGTCAATATTTTTTGCTCTTTGATACACTAAAGAACGCTGGTTTCTTGAAAAAGGTTTTCCATCAGTAGATCTTTCAATAAAATACTGCTGAATTTCGGGTGCAATCATTTCAAATAAATATCTAAAATAACCCAAAACAGGGAAGTTCCTTAAAATAGCATGTTTTTTTTGAGAAGCATTATAAGCTCCAATAATCAATAAAAGAGGGATAATAAAAACGAGTAAGTAACCTCGTCCTGTGTAATAATAAATTGCAGCAACAATTAGAAACAATAAGAATCCGTAAATAAAGAATTTCTTTCTCATGTTTTTAAATAATAATAGGGTAATAAATTAATTAGTTGAATCGTAAACGCACATAAACGTGTTTTATGCCTTTTTTATCCGATTCTCTTTCGTCGATTTCCAAAATATCCGTCAATGATTTCAGCATTGGCGTAAGCTTAGAATAGCCATAATTTCTTGGGTCAAATTCTGGTTTTTTCTTTACAATCAGATTCCCGACATCACCTAGAAATGCCCAGCCGTCATCATCTTCAATATCTTCAATTGTAGCTTCAATAAGTTCAATGGTTTGTTTATCTACTTTATGAAGTGCTTTTTCAGCAGGTTTTTCCACAGGTTTTTTGGTGTCGGCTGTGTTTACTTTTGGTTTTTTCTTCTGAATTGCGCCATCCAAAACCTCAATATAAATAAAACGGTCGCAGGCCACGATAAAAGAACTTGGGGTTTTCTTTTCGCCAATGCCAATTACTTTCATGCCGGATTCTCTTAATCGAACCGCTAATCGGGTAAAATCGCTGTCGCTGGAAACGATGCAGAAACCATCTAATTTCCCGGAATACAGCAAATCCATAGCATCAATAATCAACGCAGAATCTGATGAATTTTTTCCAACCGTGTAACTATATTGCTGTATGGGGGTAATAGCATGTTCTAGTAAAACGGCTTTCCAGCCATTTGCATTCGGCTTTGTCCAGTCTGCATAAATCCTTTTGGTAGTTGGTGTTCCAAATTTTGCAATTTCCTCCATCATACCTTTCACATTACTGTATGGCACATTATCGGCATCAATCAGGACTGCCAGTTTTAAATCTTTTGAGTTGCTTAAAGGCATATTTAGATATTAGAAAATTAAATACTCTCAAAGTTAAAATTAAAATTGGTTT
This sequence comes from Flavobacterium sp. 22659, assembly GCF_052044235.1. NCBI lineage: Bacteria > Pseudomonadati > Bacteroidota > Flavobacteriia > Flavobacteriales > Flavobacteriaceae > Flavobacterium > Flavobacterium sp. 22659. The sequence continues at coordinate 174,663 of NZ_JBQEMU010000004.1, read as the reverse complement.
TTATAGAAAGTCAAAGCCGAATAAGTAGTTTTTTCAGTACTAATTAGTTTCATTATAAATAAGGTTTTTCTTCAATAAAATTAATTAAAGATAAATTTGTCTTTTATTTTAAACTTTAATACATTTGTAAAGAATTAATCCAATCAGTGTATGTTTTCAAAAGCGTGTGAGTACGGAATCAGAGCTTCTATTTTTATTGCTACCAAATCTTCAAAAGGGATTCGGGTGGGAATAAAAGATGTTGCCAAAGAAATTGATTCGCCGGAACCATTTACTGCCAAGATTATGCAGATTTTAACCAAAAACGGCATTATTCATTCGGCAAAAGGAGTAGGAGGAGGTTTTGAAGTTTCGAAGGAAGCATTAAAGTCAATAAAACTAATTCAAATTGTGGATGCAATCGACGGTGATAAAATTTACAGAGGATGCGGTATTGGTTTAAAAGAATGTTCAGAAGAACATCCATGTCCTGTGCATTTTGAATTTAAAAAAATAAGAGGTCTTCTTTTACAAATGCTTTCAACAACAACTTTAGAACAGCTTGCTTTGGGAGTAAAATCAGGAGACTTTTTTCTAAAAACAGTAAATACAAACGATTAACATTAAATAAATTTCTTAAAAATGAATACAAAAACCAAAATTTCACTATTGATCCTAATGGGATTTTTAACTATAACTTCTTGCGGTAAAAAAGAAACAGCTCCGGTTGAAGAACAAACAGAAACTTCTACAGAAGGCGAACAAGCTCCAACAGCTGCACCAGCTGAAGAAAATGTATTGGTTATTGAAGGAAACGACCAAATGCAGTTTAATACAAATGAATTAAAAGCAGTTGCAGGAAAACCAATTAAATTGACTTTAAAACACGTTGGTAAAATTCCAAAAGAAGCAATGGGTCACAATTTAGTAATTCTTCAGGAAGGAACAGACCAGAGTGCATTTGCTTTAAAAGCTAATGATGCAAAAGCGACTGATTATATTCCTGAATCTGAAAAAGCTTCTATCATTGCACATACTAAATTATTAGGCGGCGGAGAAGAAGATACAATCGAATTTACAATTGATAAAAAAGGATCATATCCGTTTATCTGTTCTTTCCCTGGCCACGTGGCTATGATGAAAGGTACGTTAGTTGTTGAGTAAATAATATAGACTCCAAATGCTGAAAATAGGTTTGGAGTTTTTTTTAAAACCAATAAAAGATAATTTTGTCTTTTATTAATAAATTTCCCCCAAGAGAAATGAAAAGAGAAAAAAAATTATGGTTCGTTTTTGCATTGGTAATGAGTATATCATTTGCCGTGCTTGGTTATTATGGTTATGAAATTTATCAACAGGCGCCTCCGGTTCCTAAAGAAATTATAACCGATTCAGGAAAAGTGGTTTTTACTGAAACCGAAATTAAAGACGGGCAGAATATCTGGCAGAGTATAGGAGGCCAGGAAGTAGGATCTATCTGGGGACACGGAGCTTACGTTGCCCCAGACTGGACTGCTGATTGGCTGCATAGAGAAGCACTTTTTATACTGGATAAATTTGCCAAAGAAGATTTTAATAAAAAGTTTGACGATTTGGATGCCGAAAAACAATCGGCTTTAAAAATTCGTCTGCAAAAAGATCTTAGAACCAATCGCTATGATGCCAATACAGGAGTTCTTACAATATCTGAAAACCGTTTGGCAGCTATTAAGAGTTTAAGCGAATATTACAAAGGACTTTTTACAAACGATCCTAAGTTTGATAAACTGAGAGAAGAATATGCGATTCCGAAAAACTCAATAAAAGATGATGCGAGAATGCACAAAATGAATGCGTTTTTCTTTTGGGCTGCCTGGGCAACAGTTACTAATCGTCCGGATTCTGATATTTCATATACACACAACTGGCCGTCAGATGAATTAGTTGGAAACAAAGCAACCAAAGAACTTTTGGCATGGTCTGGAGTCAGTATTATTCTGCTGATTTTAAGTATTGGAATTTTAGTTTTCTATCATGCAAAATCAGGTGAAGAAGAAGAATTTCCGCTTCCAAACGAAGATCCAATTATCAATCAGGGCAAAACACCTTCGATGAAACTGGTTGTAAAATACTTCTGGATTGTAAGTTTACTGATGATTTTACAAATGGCTTTTGGAATCATAACGGCCCATTACGGAGTAGAAGGAAACGGCTTGTACGGAATTCCAATCGATCAGATTTTGCCTTACGCCGTTACACGTACATGGCATACCCAATTGGCTATTTTCTGGATTGCGACGGCATGGCTGGCAACTGGATTGTATATTGCTCCTGCGGTTTCTGGTAAAGATCCTAAATTTCAATGTTTTGGTATCAACTTCTTATTTATCGCCCTGCTCATTATTGTTTTAGGTTCAATGGCTGGACAATGGTTTGGTGTAATGCAGAAATTAGATTTGGTGCAAAACTTCTGGTTTGGTCATCAAGGTTACGAATATGTTGATTTAGGGCGATTCTGGCAGATTTTCCTTTTAGTTGGATTGTTTTTATGGCTTGCCTTAATGATTCGCCCTTTAATCCCGATTTTAAAGAAAAAAACACAAGAGAAAAACCTAATTATTCTTTTCTTGATTTCTTGTACGGCAATTGCCATGTTTTACGGCGCAGGATTAATGTGGGGAAGACAAACCAATTTAGCCGTTGCTGAATATTGGAGATGGTGGGTAGTTCACCTTTGGGTTGAAGGTTTCTTCGAAGTTTTTGCAACTGTTGTTATGGCTTTCTTATTTGTTTGTTTAGGATTGCTGAAAACCAAAACAGCTACTTTAAATGTATTGTTTGCGACCATTATTTTCATGTCGGGAGGGATTTTAGGAACATTCCATCACTTGTATTTCTCAGGAACGCCAACCGCGATTATGGCTCTTGGAGCGACTTTCAGCGCGCTAGAAGTTGTGCCTTTAACTTTAATAGGATTTGAAGCTTATCAAAACTATAAAATCTCAAAATCAACCCAATGGATTGCGGATTACAAATGGCCAATTTATTTTATGATTTCTGTTGCATTTTGGAATTTCCTTGGAGCCGGAATTTTCGGATTCATTATTAACCCGCCAATTGCACTTTATTATATACAAGGTTTAAATACAACGCCATTACATGGACATACGGCTTTATTTGGAGTTTACGGAATGCTGGGAATTGGACTGGTATTATTTGTATTAAGAAGTTTATACAGAAATGTAAACTGGAATACAAAACTGTTGAAAATTACTTTCTGGTCGCTGAATATCGGTTTGTTTTTAATGGCAGTATTGAGTTTACTTCCAATTGGAGTGTGGCAGGCAATTGAAAGTATCGATCACGGAATGTGGTACGCCCGCTCATCAGAATTAATGCAGCAGCCGGCAATGATTACCTTAAAATGGCTTCGTGCGATAGGAGATTCTATTTTCGGAATCGGATTTATAACAATGGCATGGTTTGTATTTGACCTGACCTTAAAAAACAAAAAATAAAAACAAATTTAAAATTGAGTATCATGGAAAATTTAAAAAACAAAACAATAGGATCATTCGTAGCTCAGGATTATAGAACTGCTGCGGTTTTCTCTAAATACAGAATTGATTTTTGCTGCAAAGGAAACAGAACCGTAGACGAAGTCTGCGAAAAACAAAATATTGATGCCGATGTTTTATTGCAAAACATTCACGAAGTTATTCAGTCTGAAAACAACGGTTCGATTGATTTTAACTCATGGCCTTTGGATTTACTGGCAGATTATATCGAAAAAACACATCATCGTTATGTTGAAGATAAAACACATACACTGCTTGCTTTTTTAGATAAATTATGTAAAGTTCACGGAGCCAATCATCCTGAGTTATTTAAGATAAACGAATTGTTTATTGGCTGTGCCGGCGAATTATCACAGCACATGAAAAAAGAGGAATTAATTTTATTCCCTTTTGTGAAAAGAATGACAAAAACCAAAGAATCTGACGGAATTTTATCTCAGCCTTCGTTTGGTTCAGTTTCAAATCCAATTGCGATGATGATGCACGAACATGATAATGAGGGAGAGCGTTTTAGAGAAATTGCTGCTTTAACAGATCATTACACGCCGCCTGCAGATGCTTGTACAACGTATAAAGTAACTTTTGCAATGCTTAAGGAATTTGAAGAAGATTTACATAAGCACATTCATTTAGAAAATAATATCCTGTTTCCAAAAGCTGTTCTTTTAGAAAAAGATTTTGTTGAAGTAGAATAAAAATAAATTTTAATAGTTCGAAAAGCACCGATAGCACATTTTAAAATGATATTTATCGGTGTTTTTTATTTGAAGAAATGTTATTTTTAACTCATTGAGTTTTACTAAAAAAAAAATAAACACATAGAAACATAGATTTTAACAAACTTGAAAGACGATTTGAGAAAATCTAGATTTTTACACATAGTCCCGAAGTTTCGGGATGTATTCATGCAAGTGAAACGCCTTTTAAACGCTTGCAAAATCTATGTTTCTATGTGTTTAAACAAAATTTATTCATTTATGAATTCTCAAAAAGCCTGGATACTCTGCTGTTTTTTTAATTTTCTGATTGCTTGTGTATTCGGATTAGTAATGCGGCTGGTGTATCTTTTTCCTTTAGATTTTATAAACTACAGTTTTCTGCTTCACGCACATTCTCATGTCGCGATGCTGGGCTGGGTATATATGATGATTTACGTTCTAATTGTCCGCTTTTTTATTCCGAAGGAGAAAAGGCAAAAACGAATTTATAATCGTTTATTCTGGCTGACACAATTTTCGGTTATCGGAATGATGATTGCTTTTCCTATTCAGGGGTATGCTTTGTTTTCTATTGTTTTTTCGACCCTGCATATTTTACTGAGTTATGTTTTTTGCAGATTGGTTTGGAAAGATACTGCTAAAGAAAAAACACCGCAGCAAAGACTTTTACAGGCTTCTGTTTTGTTTATGATTTTGTCGACTTTTGGAGTTTGGTGTTTAGGGCCGGCTGTAAGTACGCTTGGCAAGCAGAGTGTTTTTTATCAAATTGCGATTCAGTTTTTTCTGCATTTTCAGTTTAACGGCTGGTTTATACTGGCAATTTTAGCGTTGTTTTTAAAACAATTTCAGAATAAAATAGATGAGGTAAATTTTAGAAAATTTTATCTTTTAATTATTATTTCAACGCTTTTAACGGTTTCTTTTCCAATACGATGGTTTGTAGAAAATAATATATTGAATTACATTAATGTTCTGGGAGTTTTGGTTCAACTGCCGGCTTTTGTTTATTTCTATAAAATGCTGCGGCCGCAAATTCATCATTTTAAAAATTCTTTGGATAAAATAACTAAAACAGTTTATGGTTTGGCTTTATGTTCGTTGTTTCTCAAAGCAGGAATTCAGTTATTGACGATTTCTCCCAATTTAGCCGAAGTTTCGCATCAAATCCGAAATTTTGTAATTGGGTTTATTCATTTAACAACTTTGGGAATTATAACCGGATTTTTGTTTGGAATATTATTGCAGAATAAAATGCTTTCAGCTGATTCAAGAGTATTGAAAATAGGAGTAAAAGCTTTTATAATAGGTTATTTAGCAACCGAAATTCTGCTTTTTTTTCAGGGTGCGCTTCTTTATTTTGGTAAAGCAATGCTTGCAGGATATTATGAAAGTATTTTTGTTTTTAGCGTGCTTTTGGTGTTTGGATTAATTTTAATGATGGTATCCAGTAATAAATTTAGAATATGTTCCTCAGAAACTAAAAACTAAACAGAATTAAAAAACAAAAAACAAGAGTCGATCCATTCCTAAAAAATCTCCTCTTGTTTTCCTCCTAAATCAAAATGTGTAATCTTTATATTTTTTGTGCTTCCCTATTTATTGCTTCAATTGTTTTTTCATTGTTTACACCTAAACCTTCTTGCTGAAACACTAGTTCTCCTGCCTCATTAAATACACTTATAATATTTGAGTGCGAAAAATCTACCGGAGATATTTGTTTGTAATTAACAGCCAAAACAGCAGCAAATTCGCGTGTATTTTCTTCAGATGAACGAAGGAAAAGCCAGGGTTCCTGATTCATTTTATTTTCGATTGCAAAAGATTTAAGTCTTTCCGGAGTATCGGTTTTTGGATCTATGCTTACCAAAATTAGTTTTACATTCTTTTTTGTTTTCTTGTCGAGTTTCGATTCAATATCGCGCATATCAGCAACTAATCGTGGGCAGGCAGCTTTACAGCTTGTATAAATCATAACCATTACCAAAACATTTCCTTTAAGACTTTTTAATTCTATCTCTTTATTGTCCTGAGTAGTCCATTTTGACGGAAGGTTGTAAATTGACAAATCGCTGATGTCTTTACTTTTTTCTGCGGGAATATCTTTTTTATCGGCTTCTTTACAGCTTTGCAAAGAAAATGAGAAGATAAAAAGAGCAATTATTATTTTTTTCATTTCAAAATAAATTAAAATTAGAGTTTTGGTTTTGTGCTGGATGCACATCTAAAACCAAGATTTCGGGTTGAATATTGAGCCTTAAGGCTTCCTCTAAAAGCATATCGCATAAAAGCCGCATAATCCATCAAATCGGTGGCATTTACAGAGGCGCTTCCGCAGAATAAATTCTTATCACTGCTTTTGTCTTTTCTTGATTCTCCCGATAAAAAAATGCTGTTAAAGTCAGAGGTCCATTCCCAGACTAAACCGTGCATATCATAAACACCCCAATAATTTTTAAAAGTCTGCCCAATTTTATTTTCATAGGTTTTGGACTTTTCATACCAGGATAAAATATATTCGTTAAACTCTTTTTTGGTTCTGGCATCTACTTTTTTTTCATCGGCCATAGCCGCGTATTCCCATTCATCCATTGTAGGTAACCGCTTTCCCTGACATTCACAGTATTTTTTTGCAGCAAACCATGAAACACTAGTTACAGGCGATTTAGAGTCAGCATTTCCAAAATCAAAATCGCTTTTCCAATACGACAGATAACTTTTGTCTGCAAAAATTCCTTTTATTTTTGATTTACTGTACTGCTGATTTTTTTTAATAAAATTTAAAAATTCTGCATTTGTAACTGGGTAAACATCCATATAAAAAGATTTTACGAGTACAGGCTTTTTGGAAGAGGCTCCGTAAAGAGGGACAAACGTGCCCTCCTTTACCGGAACCATTCCATTTTCCTGAGCCCTTGAAAACCCTGAGAGCATCAAAAAAAAGGTAATAATGAAAAAGTGTATTTTCATGCTAAAGAATTGCTGTTATCTTAATGCTTTTACCATTTCTGGAGTAATCTCTGTTTTATTATTGCCCCAGCTGTTGTAGATATAAGTTAGAACGTTTGCTATTTCATCATCAGATAAATTTTGAGCGGGCATTACGTTGTTGTATTTTTTTCCGTTTACAGTTACTTCGCCAGTTAAACCATGTAATATTGTTGTAATAGCGCGTTTAGAATCGGCATTCAAGTAATCTGATTTGGCAAGAGGAGGGAAAGTACTTGGAATTCCCTGCCCTTCAGATTGATGACAGGCAAAACAGGTTGTACCAAAGATTTCTTTTCCAATTTTAATTTTCTCTTCAACTGTACGTTTCGGAACAGCGGTTTTTGCAGTTGAACCTCCCGGCATTTTTTGAATTGTTCCTCCTTCCGGCAGGTAAATACCTTCCTGAATTGTTCCCGAGTAGATGTTTTTGTTTTCTTTTCCTTCAACTTTCAGCATTCCCAAAGCACCTTTATTAAATGCTCTGAAAATAGAGTGGTCAACCAAAATAAAAGTTCCCGGAGTTTCTACTTTAAAATCTACAATTGCGGCACCGCCGGCAGGAATTAAAGTAGTTTGTACATTTTTATTGATAGTACTTCCGCCTTCTATATGAACACTGTCGAAGATTTCACCAATTACGTGGAAAGAAGAAACCAAATTTGGTCCGCCGTTTCCAACAAACAAACGTACAGTTTCGCCCACTTTTGCTGTCAATTCACCGCCATTTGTTAAAGACCCCACTTTTCCGTTAAAAACTACATAATCCGGAGTTTCTTTTACAGCTTTGTTCATATCAAAAGGCTGTAGACCTTTTTCTCCATATTCGCCCTGAGTATAAAAATCTCCCTGCATAACATAGTATTCCTTATCAACAGGAGGAAGTCCTCCTTCCGGCTCAACCAAAATTAAACCATACATACCGTTTGCAATATGCATTCCAACAGGCGCAGTAGCACAATGATAAACATAGAGCCCAGGATTAATTACTTTAAAGCTGAATACTTTTTCATGCCCCGGAGCTACTAATGATGAGGTTGCTCCGCCGCCCGGACCTGTTACGGCGTGTAAATCAATATTATGAGGCAGTTTATTGTCTGGATGGTTTTTTAGGTGAAATTCTACTTCGTCACCCACACGAGTTCTAATAAAACTTCCCGGAACAGAGCCCCCAAATGTCCAATAGGTATATTTTACGCCATCGGTCATTGTACCTTCCTGTTCTTTGATTTCCATGTTTAGTTTTAGTTTCATGGCTGTTCTGTTACCTACTGGTTTTGGCACATGAGGCGGAGAGGTAAGTTCTGCTTCCATTTCTCCTTCGGTCATGATATCAGCATAGTTTTTTGATTCTTCCTTTTTACAGCTTCCTAAAAACAGGACGACAAAAAGAGAATAAACCAATAATTTTATTAAAATGCAGTTATTCTTTTTCATAAGACTTGGTTTTTATTTTTCAGGTTTAAAATTTTTATCAAAAATAAAAGACTAATTTGTCTTTTATTATGATAAAAGTCATACTTTGAAGAGAAAGAAAAAATTAATTTACTAATTATAAAAATTAAAAAAGCCAGAGTTAAATCTTGTTAAAAAATGGATGTTGATTATTTTTTAATAAAAATAAATGACTGTCTGAATTTTAGAATAATAATGATTATTTTTGCTCGCTGATTAAGTTAAAAAAATTACTACACTATATTATGGTAAAAGATTTATTCGAAAGAATTCAGGACAATAAGGGACCTTTAGGAAAATGGGCTTCTCAGGCAGAAGGCTATTACGTTTTCCCAAAGTTAGAAGGAGAGTTGGGGCCTAGAATGCAATTTCATGGAAAAAATATCCTAAACTGGAGTTTAAATGATTATTTAGGTTTAGCTAATCATCCAGAAGTTCGTAAGGCTGATACAGATGCAGCAGCTCAGTTTGGTGCAGCTTACCCAATGGGTGCTCGTATGATGTCTGGACACACTACTTATCATGAGCAATTAGAAAATGAACTGGCTTCTTTTGTAATGAAAGAATCAGCTTATTTATTGAATTTTGGTTACCAGGGAATGGTTTCTATTATTGATGCTTTGGTTACAAAAAATGATATCATTGTTTATGATGTAGATTCACATGCTTGTATTATTGATGGTGTTCGTTTGCACATGGGTAAACGTTTTACTTACAAACACAATGATCTTGAAAGTATGGAAAAAAACCTGCAGCGTGCTACTAAAATGGCCGAAGAAACAGGCGGAGGTATTTTATTTATTACCGAAGGTGTTTTTGGAATGCGCGGACAGCAGGGAAAATTAAAAGAAATTGTTGCATTAAAGCAAAAATACAATTTCCGTTTATTAGTTGACGATGCACACGGTTTTGGTACACTTGGTAAAACAGGTGCAGGAGCAGGTGAGGAGCAGGGAGTTCAGGCAGATATTGATGTTTATTTCTCTACTTTTGCAAAATCTATGGCTAATATTGGTGCTTTCGTAGCAGCAGATAAAACAGTTATTGATTACTTAAAATATAACTTACGTTCTCAGATGTTTGCAAAAGCATTACCAATGATTCAAACAATTGGTTCTTTGAAACGTTTAGAGTTATTACGCCAGTCTTCTGCAATTAAAGATAAACTTTGGGAAAACGTAAATGCTTTACAAAGCGGTCTTAAAGAAAGAGGATTTAATATTGGAGATACAAATACTTGTATTACACCAGTTTATTTAGAAGGAAGTATTCCAGAAGCAATGGTAATGGTTAACGATTTAAGAGAAAATTACGGTATTTTCCTTTCTATTGTTGTATATCCTGTTATTCCAAAAGGAATTATTTTGTTAAGAATGATTCCAACAGCTTCTCATACATTAGAAGATATCAAAGAAACATTAGCAGCTTTTGAAGCAATTCGTGAGAAACTGGTAAACGGAACGTATAAAGAAATTGCAGAACGTACAACAGTAGACGTTTCGTAATTGATTTAAAAAATAAATTCTCACATGGGAATTATGTAAAAAAATCCATTCGTTATGCGAATGGATTTTTTTTATTTGAGGTAACTTTATTTCATAATCACAAAATAAAAACAGCATTATGAAAAAAGTACTAACACTAACGGCCCTTGTTTTTACGGTTCTTATTTCCTGTAAAAAAGCTACCGAAACAGAGCCAATACAAATTACTCCAAGTCCGCCAAAAAAGGCTGAAATTGTAGAACCTGCCGGAGATCAATGTTATGAATGGAGATCAAACGGAAGCATTATGGAGATGAGTTTTAATGTAAACTCTCATCAGGAAGTAAATGGAAAATTAAAGGTTGATATAGTAGGAAAAGATAAAAATGAAGGAACTCTGATTGGTAATATGAAAGGTGATACTTTAATTGCTGATTATACTTTTAATTCTGAAGGGGTTTCATCAGTAAGAGAGGTTGCTTTTTTAAAAAGAGAAAATACCTTTATTGAAGGATATGGAGATGTAGTATCTGCAAATGACAAAGTGACTTTTAAAGACAAAACAAAATTGAAATTTGATCCAAAAAATACACTTACTAAAGTAGATTGTAAAGTAGAATAAATGAAGTGTTTATAAAGTGAAAAATCCATTCGTTTTGGGGGCGAATGGATTTTTTTTATATTATAACAAAGTGTTTAGTGTTCACGTAAGTTGAACAGAGAACTTTTTTAAAGATTCTTCAAATAAGTCTTTCTCTGGCAATGAATCGTTGGGTCAAAGTTTTTCCAAAGTAAGTGAATGGCATTGTTTTCAAGTAATTCTGGAGTTCTAATACAATTTTGAATTCCCTTTTGAGAAAAAGTTTTATAATATTCATCAAAAATAATAGCGGTAACACCTTTATTTTGATATTCCGGACGAACTCCAATTAAATAAAAAACTACGTCTTTGCTGTGTTTTTTTGCTTTTAACAGCTTTAAAAAACCAAAAGGAAATAATTTGCCTCTTATTTTTTGTAATGCCTCTGTAAAACTTGGCATTACGATACTGAAAGCTACTAAATTATCATCTTTATCAACTACAAATTTTATGTATTCCGGATTGATAAAACTGATATATTTCTTTTTAAAATATTCTTTTTGAACATCAGAAATCGCTACAAACGAAGCCAGTTTTTCATACGATTCATTAAACAAATCAAACATTTTGTCTACATGAGGCATAATGTCTTTGGTTTTTGTAAAATTAAGCGCTTTTAGCCCGTAACGTTTTTTAATTAATTCCTGGGCTTTTTGGAAAAATTCAGGTTTAACATTCGAAAAAGGAAATATGCTTTCGATGTATTGTTTTTCTACTGCAAATCCTAATTGTTCTAAATGTGTTACATAATATGGGTGGTTGTACCACGTAATCATAGTTCCAACCTGATCATATCCTTCTGTAAGAACTCCCACTTTATCCAGATTCGAAAATCCCATTGGACCTTCTGCATGTTCCAGATTGTGTTTTCTTCCTAATTCAAATACTTTGTCAAGAAGTGCTTTTGTGACCTCAATATCATCAATAACATCAAACCATCCAAAACGAACTTTTCGCTTGTGCTGATTGTTTACTTCTGCCCAATTTATAATTGCTGTTATTCTTCCAACAATTTGATTGTCTTTGTAAGCAAGATAAAAATAAGCTTCGGCGTTATCAAAAGCAGGATTTTTAGTTTTATCAAATGATTCTAATTCATCAGCAATAATAGGAGGAACCCAATATGGATTGTCTTTGTAAAGTGAAAACGGAAATTTGATATACTCAGTTAATTCCTTTTTGGTTTTGGCTTCTTTAATTGTAATCATTAAGTTGGTATTTGCTCTTGTTACAGAGGTATTTGATTGTTTATTTTATTCGTATTTAGCTTTACGTTTTCTTTCTTTTTCCTGATAATCGATAGGTTTTTTATTATCGATATTCTTTTTGGCTCTTTCCTTGTTTTTATATTCAATAACTTTCTCTTTGTACCATCCGTCATAACGCCAAGAGAATCCAACTCCGCCATATAACACAGAAGGAGTGTTCTTAAAATTGGTGCTTATTGAAGCATCAACCTGCATGTTTGATGATAAAAGAAAAGCTGCACCGCCGCGAATAATTGCGTCACTGTAAAAATCACTTTTAAACCCTTGGTTTTCAACAAAACCAGACCATCTGTCATTAAATCCGTGCGTTAAAGTTAAGATATAACCATAACTAGGGTAATCTGTACTTATATAATCAGCAAAAATGTTTGTTACAAAAACCCATGATCCGCCTCCTAATAAGTTTTGTGTAATTAACGAAACTTTTGGAGAAATGGCACCATCAGGAGAAAAATAATACGGATTATCAGCTCCAACAAAGTTAGCTCCAGCAAAAACAGAAACCGCCGGGATCAATTCGCGCCATTGAAAATTACGATTGGCTTTGTAGCTGTAAATATTAGCTTCTCTTTTGTAGTTTTTGTACGGATCGTAAATAAGATATTTTGCTCCTAAAAGCGTTTGTCTGAAATTGTTTTTTTTGTAGCTGGTATAAGGTGTGTCAAAGTTTTCCATTTGATATTGAACATCCAGAACAAATTCCAGCTGTTCCAGAAAAGCACCATATCTAATGCTTAAATCTGTACCAAAACCAGAGGCGTCATAATCTAGTAAATTGTGTTTTTCTTTAATACCATAAACACCTATTTCACCTTGAATAACTGATTTTCCAACTGAATAAGCAGACATACTTTCGCCGGGACGGTTTGAATTAATGACGTCTGTGTATTGTGCAAAGAAAATTTGCGGAGTAAAAAAAAGTGCGGTAAAAAGTAATTTTTTAATTTTCAACATAATTATTTGGGGATTAGAAAAATAATAACGCAATTCAAATGTACTATATTTTATTATTTATTTAAGATTGATATTTTAATTTTAAACAACGGATTTACTAATTTTGGAAAAAAATTATATGATCATGCAAGAAGCATCTTTTACAAATTTGTTTAAAACGATAATGTGGATTATTGCGTTTTATTATATTTTTAAATTTTTGGCTCGAATCTTTTTGCCTGTATTGGTAAAAAAAGCAGTCGAAAAGGCAGGAGAAAACTTCCAAAGACAACAGCAATACAGCCAGGATAATTCATGGCAGCAAACCCGCAATAACAACAATGACGAAATAATCATCAATACCGCTAATGCTAAAAAGCCGCGCGAGACCAAAAAAGTGGGTGATTATGTTGATTACGAAGAAATAGATTAAGTTTGCATCCTGACAAATAAGGATTCATCATTTAACCAAACCAGCCCAAAATTGAAAATAGTAAATAAATTCTATCCGCATGCCCTTGTAGTACTGGGCTTTATTCTCGTTTCATTAATTTATTTTTATCCGGTTCTGCAGGGAAAACAAATCTTCCAGTCAGATATAGCTCAATATACCGGAATGGCCAAAGAGCAAAATGATTTTAGAGCAGCAGAACACGCTGAGCCATACTGGACAAACTCTGCTTTTGGAGGAATGCCGACTTACCAGTTAGGAGCTAATTATCCAAATGATTTTGTGGGTAAAATAGATGATATGCTTCGTTTTCTGCCGCGTCCTGCAGATTATTTATTTCTATATTTCTTAGGTTTTTATGGTTTGTTATTGGTTTTAAAAACAGATCCGTTAAAAGCTTTTATTGGCGCTATTGCGTTTGGATTTTCTACTTATTTAATTATTATTCTTGGAGTTGGGCACAATGCTAAGGCACATGCTATTGCGTATATGCCATTGGTTATTGCCGGATTTATACTCGTTTTTCAGAAAAAATACATTTGGGGAGGTCTGCTTACCATGTTTGCCGTTGCGTTAGAAGTTAACGCCAACCACTTTCAAATGACCTATTATTTATTGATTTTCTTATTGATATTATCAGGTTATTTTACCTTCAATTTTATAAAAGATAAAGAATATAAACCGCTTTTAACTGCGATTGGAACTTTAGCCGTTGCCGGAATTTTTGCTATTGGTGCCAATGCAGCCAATTTAATGGCAACAAGTGAGTATGCTAAATTTAGTACACGAAGCAACAGTGAATTGACTTTTAATCCGGATGGAACAAAAAAGACAAATGAAAATGCTTTAAGCCGTGAGTATATTACTGAGTATAGTTACGGAATAGCTGAAAGTTTTAACCTTATTGCTCCAAGACTTTTTGGAGGTTCTAACCACGAAAATATAGGAACTGACAGCAGTATGTACTCTTTTATGATGGAGCAGGGAGTACCGGCAAGTCAGGCAGAAGATTTTGTATCAGGAATGCCGACATACTGGGGAGATCAGCCAATAGTTGCTGCACCCGCTTATATTGGCATAGTAGTTTTTTTCCTGGCAGTATTGGCATTATTTATTGATGAAAGAAAAATAAAATACGTATTTCTTTCAGGAGCATTGTTTTCATTAGTGCTTTCTTGGGGAAAAAATTTCTCGCTTTTAACTGATTTTTTCATTGATTATGTGCCAATGTATGATAAGTTTAGAGCAGTATCATCTATTCAGGTCATTTTAGAATTGTGTTTTCCAGTATTAGCAGTAATGGGAATTCAATCGTTTTTTAAAGCAAAAGAAGAGCCTAAATTACAGCAAAAAGCTCTTATACAAACAGGAGTTTTTGGTATAGGTGTTATTTTGATTTTAGTTTTTGCAAAAGGCTTTTTCCACTTTACAGGTAGCAATGATAATTATTTCCTTCAAAGTTATGGAGCAGCATTTGTAGATGCATTAAAAGAAGACAGAAAATCTTTATACCTAGCTGATTTACTTCGTTCAGGATTTTTTATAGTCGTGACTTTTGGAGCTTTATGGCTGTTTATTAAAAATAAGTTCTCGCAAACAACTACTTTGGTAATTGTAGCTCTTTTAATGATTTTTGATTTGTTTTTTGTTGACAAAAAATATGTTTCTGCGAAAGATTTTGTGAGTCCGGTTCAAATTGCGGCTCCGTTTCAGGAAACACCTGCTGATGCAAAAATTTTAGAAGATACAACACATTATAGAGTTTTTGAAGTAAACGGTAATATGTCAAGCGCAAGAGCTTCCTTTTTTCACCATTCTATTGGAGGTTATCATGCAGCAAAACCAAGAAGAATGCAGCAGTTATTTGATTATCAAATTGCTAAAAATAACCTGGAAGTACTTAATATGTTAAATGTTAAGTATGTGATTCAAACCGATAAGGAAGGAAAAGAAATTCCAACAATCAATCCTGATGCAAATGGAAATGCATGGTTTGTAAGCTCAGTTAAGCTGGTTAATAAAGCTGATGAAGTTATGAAAACTTTAGATCATCTTGATACTAAAAAGGTGGCTGTTTTCAATGTTCATGAGCATGAAGGCAAGTTTAGAAATGCCCGTATGAAAAAGCAATGGGATACAACCGGAACAATAAAACTAGTTCAATACAAACCAAACTACATTAAATACCAATCTGATAATAGAAAAGACGGATTGGCTGTTTTCTCTGAAATCTATTATAAAAACGGCTGGAACGCTTACATTGACGGACAATTAACGGATCATTTCCCTGTTGATTATGTTTTAAGAGCTATGGAAATTCCGGGTGGAAAACATACAATTGAATTTAAGTTTGAGCCAAATGTTATTAAAACAGGAGGTACAATTAACCTGGTTAGTTCTATTGGAATGTTTGTGCTTTTAATTGGAGGAATATATTTTGAAAGAAAGAAGTTTAGCGAACAGGCTAAGTAATTAGCATCAGTTTGCACTTTAAATAATAATCGATTTTCATTGGAACAAAAAAAGCTCTTAATTATTACGTATTACTTTCCTCCAGCTGGCGGACCGGGAGTACAACGCTGGTTGAAATTTGTAAAATATCTGCCGGATTTTGGTGTTCAGCCTATTGTTTATGTTCCAGAAAATCCAACATATCCAATTGTTGATGAAGGTTTGGTAAGCGAAATATCAGATAAAACAATTGTTCTAAAAAATAAAATTTGGGAGCCCTACCAGCTGGCTTCTGTGTTTTCAAAAAATAAGACTAAGAAAATCAGTTCCGGAATTTTTCCGCATAAAAAAAAGCAGACTTTTTTAGATAAAACTTTTCTTTGGGTGCGTGGTAATTTATTCATTCCGGATGCACGCGTTTTTTGGGTAAAACCTTCTGTTGCTTACCTTGAGAAATATATCAAAGAAAACAATATTGATACTATTGTAACTTCTGGACCGCCGCATAGTCTGCATTTGATAGGTTTAGAATTAAAAGAAAAACTAAATGTAAAATGGTTTGCCGATTTCCGCGATCCGTGGACAACTATTGGCTATCATAAAGCACTTCGTTTATCTGGCTATGCAGCTAAAAAACATAAAAATTTAGAACACAAAGTTTTGAATTCTGCTGATACTATTATTGTAACGAGTAAAACAACAAAAACAGAATTTGAAGCAATTACTAATAAGCCAATTTCTGTAATTACAAACGGATACGATATTGAAAAGGTTGAAAAACAGCCTTTAGACGAAAAATTCACTCTTGCACATATTGGTTCATTTTTATCAGACCGAAATCCTAAATTCTTATGGGAATGTCTGGTTGAACTGCTTCAGGAAATTCCAGATTTTAAGTCTCATTTAGAAATTAAACTAATTGGAGCTGTAAGTCAGGAAGTTTTAGATTCTATAAACGAATTTAAATTAAATGACTATTTGAACCTTTTAGGATATGTTTCGCACAATGAAGCGATTGCAAATCAAAAAAAATCTCAGGTTCTGCTTTTAATCGAAATTAATTCAGAAGATACCAAAAGCATTATTCCGGGGAAATTGTTTGAATATATGGTCTCAAACCGCCCAATAATTGCGATTGGACCAAATGGTTCTGATTTTGCCGATATTATAAAAGAAACAAATACAGGAGTATTTTTTGACTATTCAGAAAAAGCGAAGTTAAAAAGTGTAATTTTGGACTTTTATAATCAATTTTTGGAAGGAAAATTACAAGCTAATGGTGTTGGTTTACAGCAGTATTCACGAAAAAACCTGACAAAGCAATTAGTACAATTGATAAATTAAAACAACAATTTCAAAAATAAAAAGAGAGCAGAAAATCAAAAATCTTAACTCTACAATCTAAACTCTGCAATCAAAAAATGGGTATTGTCTTAAACCAGTCTTTTAAAAACACCATAATTACATATATAGGCTTTGGAATTGGAGCCATTAATACGCTTTATTTATATCCTGTTTTTTTAGGCGCAACTTTTTATGGTTTAACGAATTATATCACATCTGCTGCAAATGTTATTATGCCTTTGTTTGCAATTGGAATGCAAAATACTTTGGTTAAATTTTATTCGCAGTACCAAACAGATGAAGAAAAATCCCGTTTTTTATCCTTTACCGTTTTATTTCCGTTACTATTAATAATTCCGCTTTTGCTTATTGGTCTTGTTTTTTACGATGAGATTATATTCTTTGTATCAAAAAAGAATGCGATTGTAAAAAGTTATATCTGGTTAATACCATTTATAGGGCTGTGTATGGCTTATTTTGAAATATTTTATGCCTGGCTCCGTGTAAATATGCATTCCGTTTTTGGAAACTTTATTAAAGAAGTAGGTTTACGATTGTTTTCATTATTTCTATTGATAGGCGTTTATTACGATTGGCTCAGTGTAGAAGGTTTTGTGTATGCAACAGCTGTTTTATACTTTTTGGCATTTCTGGTTACGATGTTATATGCGTTCAGTATTCAAAAGCCAACTTTTCAGTTTACAATACCAGTAAATACAAAAGATATATTGATATATACATTTTATATTATTTTATCTGGAAGCGTTGCCAATTTGCTTTTAGATGGAGATAAAATGATATTGAATCAGTACATGCAGATTGAAAATATTGCGTTCTATTCTGTAGCAACTTATATTGCTTTGGTAATTTCGGTGCCGAGTCGTGCCATGCACCAAATTGTATATCCTATTACGGCAAAATTAATGCATGAAAATAAACATGACGAACTGAATCAGCTTTATAAAAAGACTTCTATAAACCTGCAGATTGTGGGTGGTTTTGTAATGCTTTGCATATTCGTAAACATTAATCAATTGTACGAACTTGTTCCAAAAGAATACAGCGGCGGAATTGCAGTTGTATTTATGATTGGTTTATCTAAGTACTTTGATTTAATTTTAGGAAACAATAACGCTATCATTTTTAATACTAAATATTACCGAATGGTGCTTTATTTAGGATTAATGCTGGTTGTACTAACAGTTGTTTTAAACATGATATTTATTCCAATTTTCGGAATATTCGGGTCTGCTTTTGCCACTTTATTATCTATTACATTATACAGTTTAGCTAAACTGCTTTTTGTGGTTAAAAAGCTTAATTTATATCCTTTTACAAAAGAAACAATCTCATCAATGCTATTAACATTTGCTTTGTTTTTAGTATTTTATTTCTGGGAGTTTCCGTTTTTTCAGCTTATCAGTATTGCTTTAAAATCTATTTTGGTAACCATTTTATATGTTTACCTGAATTACAGGTTTAATATTTCTCCGGATATTAATAAAGTTATAGACAACATTCTGAGAAAAATAGGAATTAAAATTTAGTACGATTTTATTTCGAAATAAGGAGGTAATTTAAATTCGAATCTATTTTGTTTTTATATTTGTTAGTAGTAACTAACTAATTATAAATGAAATATGAAAAATAAATTACTTTGGTTTTTAGCTGTTTTCACTGTTTCGTTTTATTGGGCTTCATTTGCTCAAAACAGCAGCCGCGATACTTTACATAAAATTGAAGTTAAGCCGAAATTAAAACCATATCCGGTTGCTCCATTTAAGGATACACTTTTCTTTATCTACAATAAAGTTGGTTCATTTTCTGCAGAAAACCGTGCACATGCCATTACAGAAAAGATTAGAAAGCTTTATGAAGATTCTTTTTTCGAACAAGATTCTATTTTAGTCGTTCCTTCAGATCTGTCACAAGATATTATTTATAAAAATGATTTTATTATCATGTCGGTTCTTGAAGCCGATGCAAAAGCAGAAAATCAAACAACAGCTTTTATTGCAAAACGGAATTTAAACATAATAAAGAAAGCAGTAATTTATCAAAATGAAAATTATTCACTGCTTCCAAAAAGACTTGGATATACGGCATTGTTGATTTTAATTATTGGTATAATTTTATATGTAGTTGGGAAAATCTTTAACAGAATAAAATTATACATCTTAAAAAACAGCGATAAGTATTTTAAGGGTGTCAGTTACAATAATATAAATTTTTTATCGCCTCAAAGACAGCAGTCATTATTGATGCGATTGTATGGTTTTATAAAAATTGCAGCCTTAATTTTTATCGTTTATCTTTCGCTTCCTGCCTTATTCAGTATTTTTCCTGCCACTGAAAATTATACCAAAACATTGCTGCACTGGATTCTTTCGCCTGCAAAATCGGCGTTAATGGGCTTTATTCGATTTTTACCAAGTTTAGTTACTATAATCGTTATAATTTTCATTTTTAAGTATGCAATAAAAGTCATCAAGTTCTTTTTTGACGAAATAAAGCAGGAGAATATCAAAATTGATGGTTTTTACAGCGATTGGGCAATGCCTACCTTTAATATCATCAGATTACTGCTTTTTGCTTTTATGATTGTAGTTATATTTCCCTATCTTCCTGGTTCAGATTCTCCTATTTTTAAAGGTGTTTCAGTGTTTGTCGGGGTTTTATTTTCTTTAGGTTCATCAAATGCCATAGCCAATATGGTAGCCGGATTAGTTATTACTTATATGCGTCCGTTTAAAATTGGTGATTTTATAAAAATTGGCGATGTAAGCGGTGAAGTAATAGAAAAAACAGCTTTAGTAACCCGAATCAGAACTCCAAAATTTGAAGATATTACCATTCCCAATTCAACTGTTTTATCTAGCACTTCAACCAATTTTTCTGCTAATACGAAACAAAACAATAATGGTTTATTAATACATACAACAGTCACAATTGGTTATGATGTTCCGTGGAAAGACATTCATAAAGCATTAATAGATGCCGCTCTAAAAACAGAAATGACTGAAAAAGAACCAACGCCTTTTGTACTACAGACAAGTTTGGATGATTTTTATGTTTCGTATCAAATCAATGTTTACACAAAAGAACCAACAAAACAGCCTAGAATTTATTCATCACTCCATCAAAATATTCAGGATTCTTTTAATGCTGCGGGAATAGAGATTATGTCACCTCATTACAGTGCTTTAAGAGATGGAAACACTACTACAATACCGCCAGATTATCTAAATGACGATTATGAACCTTCATTTTTTAATATTAAGAATAAAAGTTAGTCTCTTTTTGTAAGATGTTGAAAATGTGAATATAATCTTAACTTTTTTGGCTCATTTCTTTGAAATTCAATTTATTAAAATTAATTTTATGTTCATTTTTTGAACACTCTTACATTTTTATTGTAGAAAATGTTTTATAAAATGCAATAAAAGAGATATATAAGTGTTTTATTAAAATTGAAATACCCATTCAATATTATTAATTTTTTAAGTATCAAAACAGACAAACCAAAACAGATGATTATGAAAAGCAATAAGCTAAGTCAGGAACAAAGTGTACAGGTGTTCTCTAATATGATATCTAATAAAGTTCATAACGGATTCACACTAGAAGAGAGAAATGATGAGTTACTTTTTGCTGTTCTTTCCAAAGGAGGAAAAGTAGTTAACCACAGTTTAAATTTCATGATTTTTTGTTTAACCCTCGGATTATGGTCATTTGCGTGGCTTTATCTAACATTTGAGGCTTCAAAACAAAAAAAGGTATTAGTTGCCATTGACGAAGATGGTTTCCCTTTCGAAGAAAAATGTTTAGTTGCTTAGCAGCTTAAATTTCAAAATTAAAAAATTCCAAATTCCAGATATGATTAATAAGTCATCGGAATTTGGAATTTTTATTTTTAGTCAGCTAAGCTCTAAAAAAAGCTTAGTATCTCAGCAACTTAGTATCTTAGAACCTTTTTCTACAATTTATCTTTCAAATAAACTCCTGTAACCGATTCTTTAACTTTGACGATATCTTCAGGTGTTCCGGCTGCTAATAAATGACCGCCGTTTTCACCGCCTTCCGGGCCTAAATCTATAATCCAGTCGGCACATTTAATCAGGTCAAGATTATGCTCAATTACAATTATCGAATGTCCTTTTTCGATTAAAGCATCAAATGAAGCTAAAAGCTTTTTAATATCATGAAAATGCAGACCTGTTGTCGGCTCATCAAAAACAAACAAAGCTTTGTCTTTTGTAGCACCTTTTACTAAAAAGGAAGCCAGTTTAATACGCTGTGCTTCACCGCCTGAAAGGGTAGAAGAAGATTGTCCTAATTGTACATATCCTAAACCTACATCCTGTAAAGGCTGTAATTTTTGTGTGATTTTAGATTGTTTGTTTTTTTCGAAAAAAGCAATTGCATCATCAATAGTCATGGTAAGGACATCGTTGATGTTTTGATTATCAAAAGTCACTTCCAGAATCTCTTTTTTAAATCGTTTACCGCCGCAAGTTTCACAAGGCAGCGAAACATCGGCCATAAAGACCATTTCAACGTTTATAGAGCCTTCTCCTTTACAAGTTTCGCATCGGCCACCATCAACATTAAAAGAGAAATGTTTTGCCTGATAACCTCTTATTTTGGATAATTTTTCTTTGGCGTATAAATCACGGATATCATCATAAGCTTTTATGTAAGTAACTGGATTCGATCTAGAGCTTCTTCCAATAGGATTTTGATCTACATATTCGATATGCTTAATCTGCGAAAAAGAACCTGAAAGTTCACTGAACTGACCTGCTTTTTCGGCTGCATTCTCCAGTTTTTTCTGCATGGCAGGAAATAAGATCTTTTTAATCAAAGTACTTTTTCCGCTTCCTGAAACTCCGGTTACAACTGTTAAAATATCAAGAGGAAAAGTAACATTAATATTTTTCAGGTTGTTTTCTCGGGCGCCAATTATATCAATATGATTTTTGAATTTTCGTCTTTTCTTTGGAACAGAAATTTCAAGATCGCCGTTCAGGTATTTAGAAGTAAGCGAATCTGATTTTAAAATTTCCGGATAAGTTCCCTGAGCAACTAGCTGACCTCCAAAAGTTCCGGCTTCCGGGCCAATATCAATAATCATGTCGGCTGCTTTCATGATGTCTTCATCATGTTCTACCACAATTACGGTATTTCCTAAATCACGAAGTGAAAGAAGAACTTTTATCAATCGTTCTGAATCTTTTGGATGCAGACCAATACTTGGTTCATCCAGAATATACATTGAACCTACTAAACTGCTTCCTAAAGAAGTTGCAAGGTTAATACGCTGTGATTCTCCTCCGGAAAGTGTAGAAGAATTTCTATTTAAGGTTAAATAATCTAAACCAACTTCGGTTAGAAATGACAAACGATTGTTGATTTCTACCATTAAACGCTTTGCGATCTGCTGTTCGTATGGGTTTAATTCAAGATTTTTAAAAAACGTAACCAAATGCTTAATAGGAAGATCTACTAAATCTGAAACCGTTTTGCCTCCAATTTTTACGTACGAAGCTTCTTCGCGTAGACGTTTCCCACGACAGGCGTGGCATTTGGTTTTCCCTCGGTAACGAGAAAGCATCACACGGTTTTGTATTTTGTAATTTTTTTCTTCTAATTCTCTAAAGAAATCATTTAATCCCTGAAAATATTGATTTCCAGTCCAGATTAAATCTTTTTGACTTTCTGAAAGTTCAAAATAAGGTTTGTGAATTGGGAAATCGAATTTATAAGCGTGTTTAACCAATTCGTCTTTATACCAGCTCATACTGTCGCCGCGCCAAGGATAAATAGCACTTTCAAAAACAGATAAAGAAGTGTTTGGAATTACAAGATCAGCATCAATACCAATAATATTTCCATAACCTTCACAAACAGGACAAGCTCCGTAAGGATTATTAAAGCTGAATAAATGTACGTTTGGTTCCAGAAACGAAATTCCGTCTAATTCAAAATTGTTAGAATAAGAAAATCTTTTATCTGTACCTACTTCTTGCAGGTAACAAATTCCTTTTCCTTCAAAAAATGCAGTTTGTACAGCATCTGAAAGACGATTGTAAAATTCTTCTTCTTCCTTAACTACAATACGGTCAATAATTAAGAGAATATCTTTATTGTCTAATTCATGAATATTTTCTGTAGAAAATTCATCTAAACGAACCATTTCATTTCCAACCAAAATACGTGCAAAACCCTGCTGTAAAAGTATTTTTAGTTTATCTTCAAGCTGGCGTCCTTCTTCTAAATGAATAGGGGCAAGTAGAAGCCATCTGCTGTCGATTTCGAGCGTTTTAACATCAGAAACAACATCTGTTACAGTATTTTTTTTGACTTCCTGACCTGAAATTGGCGAATAAGTTCTTCCAATTCTGGCAAATAAAAGTTTAATGTAATCGTATATTTCTGTAGAAGTTCCAACCGTTGAGCGGGCATTGGTTGTATTTACTTTTTGCTCAATAGCAATTGCAGGAGCAATTCCTTTTATATATTCAACTTTTGGTTTATCTAAACGTCCAAGAAACTGACGTGCGTATGATGACAAACTTTCAACATAACGACGCTGCCCTTCGGCATATAAAGTATCAAAAGCCAAACTTGATTTTCCCGATCCGGAAAGCCCTGTAATAACAACGAGTTTGTTTCGCGGAATAGCAACATCTACATTTTTTAAATTATGTACTTGTGCGCCCTTTATTATAATATTTTGCTTTGGGTCGAGTGTAGAAAGATCAATTTGCATAAAAAAAGTCAATTTTTACAAAAGTAATCAATTTTAAGCAGAGTTTTGTTAAGGATATTGTTCCAAATCTTAACAGAATTTCCATGTTAACATCTGATTATAAGCAGACATTTTTTTATTGAAAATTTGTTATTTCATTGTAAAAATATCCTACTTTAGAACTGTTTTAGTACTATTTTAATATCCTGACCAAATTTTGAAAACTAAACTATCTACCTTACTGCTTTTAATTCATTTCCTGATGTTCTCTCAGGAATTTCCACCCATCGTAAAATATTCACCTTCTGTTTATGGAGCCGGAAATCAGAGCTGGATGATTTCGCAGGATCATAATAATTATTTGTATTTCGCTAATAATGACGGATTGTTAGAATATAACGGAACAAGCTGGCAGTTATACCCCGGGCCAAACGAAACCATTATTCGATCTGTAAAAGTGATTGGCAATAAAGTGTATACGGGCAGTTATATGAATTTTGGTTTCTGGACGAGACAAGCAGATGGAAAACTGAAATATACTTCGCTGAGTGACAGTATAAAAAATAAGATTTTAGATGATGAACAGTTTTGGAATATCCTAAAATATGATCATTGGATATTGTTTCAGTCTTTAAACCGAATTTATATTTATGATACCAAAACGATGCAGTTTAAAATAATTGCACCCAAAAATGGTGTTGTAAAATCGTTTGCTTCAACCAATGCTATTTATTTTCAGACTTTAAAAGAAGGACTTTTTGAAATAGAAAGCGGTAAAGCCAAATTAGTTTCAGATGATCCGATTTTGAAAAAATTTACCGTTGCCAATGTTTTTGCAGCAGATGAAGGCTTGATAATCCAAACACAGTTAGACGGAATACATAAACTTACCGGAAACTCATTAAGCCGTATAGTGACAGATGTTGATGCCGAATTAAAAGCAAGTTTTGTTTACAGCAGCCAGCGTTTACAGGACGGCAGTTTTGCTTTAGGAACTGTTTCAAACGGGATTTTTATTTTGTCTGATAAAGGAAAACTGAAATATCACCTGACACAGAGCAAAGGTTTGAGCAATAATACTGCTTTATCTCTTTTTGAAGATAAAGACCAAAATTTATGGACGGGACTCGATAACGGAATAAACTGCATCAATATGCAGTCACCGGTGCGCAGTTTTACCGATGATTCGGGTGTTTTAGGAACCGTTTACGCATCTGCAATTCATAACGGAATGCTGTATATTGGAACCAATCAGGGATTGTTTTGTAAACCAAGTCAAAGTAATTCTGATTTTAAATTTATAAACGGCACAAAAGGGCAGGTCTGGTCTTTAGCAGTTTATGATGATACGCTTTTCTGCGGACATGATTCGGGAACTTTTGTAGTGGTAAATGATATTGCCAAAAGTATATTTTCGGCTTCAGGAACCTGGAAATTTGAACCGGTTCCGGGAAATAAAAACCAATTACTTCAGGGAAATTATTATGGTCTATCGGTTTTAGAAAAAACAGGAAATCAGTGGGTTTTCAAAAATAAAGTACAGGGATTTGATTATTCATCGCGTTATTTTGAAATAGGTGATAATCTCGAAGTATATGTAAGTCATGAATACAAAGGGATTTTTAGATTAAAACTGGATTCGTCTTTATCAAAAACACAAGGATTCTATACGTATAAAAGTCCCGATAAAGGAAAATATGCGAGCTTAACAAAATTCAATAATTCGATTTATTACGCTTATAAAGGCGGTATTTTTAAACTAAACCCAAAAACAAAACAGTTTGTAAAAGACAATGTATTAAGCTCTATTTTTGAAAAAGACGAATATACATCGGGTAAATTAATTGTTGATAATTCAAACAAAATCTGGCTGTTTTCTAAAAACTACATTCATTATTTCTCAGCCAGTAAATTGAGCAGTCAGTTAAAAGAAAATATAATACCAATTCCGTCTTCGCTGACCAATTCGATGTTAGGATATGAAAATATCACCCAAATTTCAAAATCGACTTATTTAATA
Organism: Flavobacterium sp. 22659; assembly: GCF_052044235.1. Classification (NCBI taxonomy): domain Bacteria; kingdom Pseudomonadati; phylum Bacteroidota; class Flavobacteriia; order Flavobacteriales; family Flavobacteriaceae; genus Flavobacterium; species Flavobacterium sp. 22659. Next base: position 148,626 of record NZ_JBQEMU010000004.1, on the reverse strand, counting down.
GGAACTACAGACGGATATTATACGCTTAATATTGATGATCTGAGTTTTAAAAATTACAATGTTTTTATTACTGATATTATGACTAATAAACAAAATGAAACCTTTAGAAATGCTGCGATTTTTAACGAAGGAAGTTTTAAGTCTGATGAAAATAACATTACCCTGAATTATACAGTTCCGGAATACAATAAATACATCAATTCTGAATATCAATATCTGCTGGAAGGCTTTCAGAATGAATGGAGCGAATGGAGTACAAAAGCAACGGTGAATTTTAAAAATCTTCCTCCGGGAAAATATACTTTTAGAGTCAGGGCAAAATATGCCAATGTAATTTTGCAAAATCCGGCCTCATATACATTTGTGGTTTTAAAACCGTGGTATTTAACTAATCTGGCTTATTTTATTTATTTTCTTTTGATGCTTGCAATGGCTTATTTTATTAATAAGGCGTATCGAAACTATTATCAAAAGCAGAAAGAAAAACTTATTGAAGAAAACAACCTTTTATTAGAGATTAAAGAGCTTGAAAACGAACAGCAGTTAATGAAACTTCGCAACGAACAGCTTTCTCAGGATGTAGATAATAAAAACCGTGAACTGGCAGTTTCTACGATGAGTTTAAACAGTAAGAACGAATTACTGGCTTTTATTAAAGAAGATTTGAAAAAAACAGCTCAAAATGACAGTTCAAATATTAAATCTGTAATTAGTACCATCAATAAAAACATTACCGAAGAAGATTCGTGGAATGTGTTTAAAGAAGCTTTTGATAATGCCGATAAAGATTTCCTTAAACGAATAAAACAAATGCATCCAGCCTTAACGCCAAATGATCTGCGTTTGTGTGCTTATCTCAGATTGAATCTTTCATCTAAAGAAATTGCTCCAATGTTTAATATTTCGGTACGAAGCGTTGAGATAAAACGATACCGTTTGCGAAAAAAGATGGATTTGCAACACGAAATCGGTTTAGTAGAATATATTCTGGCTGTATAGTAATCCCAAAATCAGTATAAAATACCTATACATTACCACAACATTATGGTTTTATTAGGAATTTAAGAGGGAAATGTTAACAAAATTAACATTCTGAAATTGTAGTTATTTGGTGCTTTATTTTATCATATCCTGAATTTAGGCTTTGTTTTTTTATGATGTATGTTTTTTGTTGAGGTTAATTTTATCGTTTTAATAAGAGGAACAAATAAATTTAACTTTCAATAAAAACTAACTAATTATGAAATCCAAATTATTACTAACAGTACTATTACTGTTTACATCTTTTGCATTCTCGCAGAACTTAGATGTATCAGGAACGGTATTAGATGCTTCTGGTTTATCATTGCCAGGTGTAAATGTAAAAGTTAAAAATTCGTCTAAAAGTACAACCACGGACTTCGACGGATCTTTTAAACTAACCGATGTTCCAAAAGGAACTGTAATTGTTTTTAGTTATATTGGTTACAGAACACAGGAGGCTGCTGTTTCTGGAACTAAAATGACAGTTAAAATGAGCGACGATGCTAAGTCACTTGATGAGGTCGTTGTTATTGGTTACGGTACTCAGAAAAAAAGAGAAGTTACCGGGTCTGTTGCTGTTGTAGACAGCAAAACACTAGATGTTTTGAAACCAGCCAGAATCGAGCAGGCTCTGCAGGGAACTGTTTCAGGAGTGAATGTAACGACGCAGTCAGGAGCGCCGGGTGCACCGCTTGATATTCGTATTCGTGGTATAGCCACAAATGGTGAAAACAGACCAACGGTTATTATTGACGGTTATGTTGGAGATTTAGGACTTTTAAATCCTAATGATATAGAAACCATTACAGTTTTAAAAGATGCTCAGGCAGCAATCTACGGTACAATTGGTGCAAACGGAATCATTTTGGTTACTACTAAAATGGGGAAAAAGAATTCTCAAACCAGAGTTTCATTTAATAGTTATGCAGGTTTTCAGCAGACTTCAAGAAAACTGCCTACTTTAAACGCTACAGAATATGCACTGCTTTTAAATGAAAGTTATGCAAATGGAGGAAGACCACTGCCTTATCCAAATGTGAGTTCACTAGGAAAAGGAACAAACTGGCAGGATGAAGTTTTTCAAAATGCTCCAATTATCAATAACGATTTAACAATTTCCGGCGGATCTGATAAAATTACTTATTCTATCAGTGGTTCTCATTTAGATCAGGAAGGTATTGTGGGAGGCGACAAATCTGGATTTTTAAGAAATACAGCCAGAATTGGTCTAGGTGCAGATTTAAGCGATAAAATTAAATTAAAGACCAACGTTATTTATACCTATTTTACAAGAAATACATTAAATGAAAACGGATTAGGATCTGTTCTTTTTAACGCTTTAAACGTTCCGGCAACATTAAGTCCGTATGATGCAAACGGCGATTTTACTCTAGTGCCGAGTACAGCAGGTTTAGGAACCGAAATTATTAATCCTTTGGCGCAGATTGCTAATACTTACAATGATTATAATTATAAAAAATTAAACGGAAATTTTGGTTTAGATTATAAAATCTTCAAAGGATTTACCTTATCGAGTTCTATAGGTTTTAATACGTCAAACAGTGAATCAAAAACGTTTAATAAACAAATAAGCTACGGCGGAAAAGTTTTTGATGTACAAAGAAGCTCAGTTACACAAGGAGCTGTAAATGATAACAATTACTCATTTGACCTTTTTGGTACATACAATGCAAAAATTGCACAATCTCATAATATTACAGGAACAATTGGAACAACCATTTTTAAAGAATGGGGGAATGGCTTGACAGCAACTGGTTTTGATGTGCCTAATAATGTTTGGGAAAATGCCGATATCTCTTTAACAAAAGGAACTTCAGAAACACTTACCAATAGTTCTTATGTTTACGATCAAAGAAGACTTTCTTATTTTGGAAGATTACAATACGATTACAAAGGAAAATATCTACTTTCTGCTATGTTAAGACGTGATTCTTCTACAAAATTCGGACCTGGAAACAAAGTAGGTTACTTCCCTTCGTTTACAGCTGGATGGGTAGTTTCTGACGAAAGTTTCTTTGGACAGCCTAAATTTGTAAACTTCCTGAAATTTAGAGCGAGTTACGGAACTTTAGGAAATGACCAGATTCCTAACTACGGTTATTTAGGATTATTAAATGGAGAAGCTACTTATGTATTTAATGGAGCTTTAGTAAACGGAACAGCAAACGGGCAGGTGCCAAATCCAAATTTGAAATGGGAAGAAGCTCAGAAGTTTGATGTTGGTTTAGACTTAAAAATATTAAATGACAAAGTTTTCATCGTTGCTGATTATTTTATTGATACCAGAAAAGATTTATTGATTCCTAATATTCCGGTTTCAGGTATTAACGGTACTGGTGCGCCAGGTGCGAGTGCACCGACTTTAAATGCTGGAACAGTTAAAAATTCAGGTTTTGAATTCTCTATAGATTATAAAGATAAAATATCTGATGCACTGACTTTCAGCGTAGGTTACAATGTTACTTTCCTTAAAAATAAAGTTACTGAAGTGAATAACGGAACAGGATTTATTGAAGGCGGTGCATTTGGTGTAGGACAGCCTGCTCCTTCAAGAATGGAAGTTGGTAAACCGATGGGGTATTTCTATGGATACAAAACTGACGGAATTTTTCAGACTCAGGCAGAAGTTGACGCACATCCATCTCAGGTGGCTTTAGGAGCAAATGCTGCGCCTGGAGACATTCGTTATGTTGACTTAAACGGAGACGGTGTAATTGATACAAAAGATAAAACGGATATTGGTAATCCAATTCCAGACGCTACAATGGGTTTCAATCTGCAGTTAAATTACAAGTCACTTGATTTCGCTGTATTTACATTTGCATCAGTAGGAAATGATATGGTGCGTAACTACGAAAGAACACTTTCTGATGCCAATCGTATAAATTATGTTTTAGACAGATGGACAGGACCTGGGACAAGTAATTCGACGCCAAGAGTAACAACAGGAGCAACATCAAATAATGTTTTTTCAAATTATTTTGTAGAAGATGCTTCTTATGTAAGAATTCAAAATGTACAGCTTGGTTATACACTTAATCCGGAAATATCAAAAAGAGCAGGAGTATCTAAATTAAGACTTTATGCAGGAGTAAATAACCTTTACACATTTACAAAATACAAAGGTTTTGATCCAGGTGCTTCAAATGGAGCTCCAATTGGAGGAGGAATCGATTATGGTTTCTATCCAATCCCAAGAACCTATTTAATGGGCTTAAACATTAATTTTTAATTTCAGTTAAAATGAAAAAGTATTTATTTATTTCCACTATAACACTGGTTTTATTCTCGACCGTACTAACATCATGTTCGGATGAGTTTGTAGATCCAAAACCAGAATATTCTATCGATGCTGAGAATTACTTTAATTCTAAAGAAGAATATGACAATGCATTAATTGCAGCTTATGATTTACTGCAGTCTTCTTATGTAAATGTTTTATTAGGAGAAATTGCTTCAGATAATACACTTTGCGGAGGAGAAAGCCCAACCGATGTAATTGGTTTCCAGCAGATCGATGATATGATTCATACACCTGTAAACAGTAATTTAAGAGATATCTGGAATTGGATGTTTGCCGGTGTTCAAAGAGCAAATTATATCCTTGAATTTCAAAATAAAACAGATTTTCCGGGAAGAACCCAAGTCATAGCAGAAGCACGTTTTTTAAGAGCGTATTATCAGTTTGAGTTAGTAAAATGGTTTGGAGGTATCCCGATGAAAGGAGATGCGAGATTTAAAATTGGAGATGAAAAAATAATTCCCCGCTCATCAGTTCAGGAAGTGTACGCTTCTATTGAAGCCGATTTGATTTTCGCATCTGCTAATCTGTCTCCAAATGCAGCGCAGCAGGGACGCATAACAAAAGGCGCTGCTCAGGCATTATTAGGAAAAGCCTATTTGTACCAAAATAAATTTGCTCAGGCTGCAGCTTCACTTGATGCTGTAATTACTTCTGGGAAATACAAATTGGTAACAGATTATAATGCAATGTTTGAAGCAGAAGGAGAAAACGGAACAGAATCTGTTTTTGAAGTGCAGTATACAGATGTTGAAGGAGCAGGATTTGGATGTTTACAATGCAGTGAAGGAAACGTAGCTGTTGGTTTTAATGGTATTCGTAACTATTCAGGGCCTTTATTCTCTTCTGGATACAGCTTTAATATTCCAACTCAGGAATCGTATGATGCATTTAAAAGCGGAGATAAACGCAAAGATGTAGCTATTTTAGATATTAATGCATGGGCTTTGGCTAATGCTTCTTATGATAACGGAAACGGTATCACATTCGGAAAAGGAAATGAAGATACAGGTTTCTTCAATAGAAAATATCTTCCAAGAAAAAGAAGCAAAGATGCTGCAGGAGATTTGAACTTAACAAATCCAAACAACTACAGAGCGATTCGTTATGCAGATGTACTTTTAATGGCTGCAGAAGCATATAACAGAGGAGGAATTGATGACGGAAAAGCAAGAACGTATTTAAATGAAGTAAGAAGACGTGCTTTTGGAGATACAAATCATGATATTGCAACTTCGGGAGCAGCTTTGACTGATAATATTTTAGACGAAAGAAGAGTTGAACTTTTTGGCGAAGGACATCGTTTCTTTGACTTGGTTAGAACTGGTAAAGCTGCCGGAACTATCCCTGGCTTTAAAGCGAATAAAAACGAATTATTTCCACTTCCAATTGAAGAAATTCAATTTGCTAACGGAAACTGGGCACAAAATCCTGGATACTAAAAAACATCAATTATGAAAAAAATACATTTTATTATAAATTTTTTCGTTTTGGCAGTACTCATAGGCTGTGCAAACGATGACTTAGATATTGATTTAGACGGAATAGCTGCCCCGGCAAATATTTCGGTCTTAATTACAGTTACGCAGGATAATACCGGAAAAGTTACCTTCCTGCCAAAAGGTGAAGGTGCAACACAGTACAAAATTAGTTTTGGCGACGGAACACCAGATTCTGATTACATAGGAGTTGGATCGACAGTTTCTCACGTTTACAAAGAAGGCGTTTATAAGTCGAAAATTATTGCGTCAGGACTTAGCGGCAAAACAGCTGAAATAGAGAAAGAAGTTGTTGTTTCTTTTAGAGCTCCGGAAAATTTACAAGTTGTAGTAACAAATGATAAATTGGTTTCTAATAAAATAACCGTTACAGCAACCGCTGATTTTGCCTTGTTTTATGATGTGTATTTTGGAGAAGCAGGACATCCTGATCCAATTTCAGCTAATAATGGAGAACCAGTTTCGTACACTTATCAGGCTGCAGGAGTTTATACAATTAAAGTTGTTTCTAAAAGTGCTGCTATTAAAACAACTGAACATACAGAAGAAGTTACGGCAAAATTAGTATTGAACCCAACTACATCTGCACCGGCACAGCCAGGCAGACAAGCAGGAGATGTTATTTCAATTTTCAGTTCTAAATACACAGATATTGCAGGAACTAATTTTTATCCAAACTGGGGGCAGTCAACAGGATTTGCTGAGTTTGATTTAGATGGAGATAAAATGCTTAACTATACAAATCTAAATTATCAGGGAATTGCGCTGGCAGATAATGTTACGATTGATGTTTCAGGAATGGAATATCTTCACATGGATATCTGGACAGCAGATTTAGATAAACTGGCAATTTTCCCAATTAGTAAATCAAATGGAGAAAGAAAGGTTGTAAAAGATCTTACAGCAAACCAATGGACTAGTATAGATATTCCAATTTCAGACTTTACAAGTCAGTCTGGTTTTACAGTTGCTGATATTTTCCAATTAAAATTAGATGCTGTTACGGCAGGAAAAAGCGTTTATATTGATAATATTTATTTCTATAAAACAGCTTCTCAATCAATAGGGTTGCCAATTGATTTCGAATCAACTTTAACTTACGCTTGGGGCGGATTTGGAAATGTAGATGCTTCAGTAGTTACAAATCCTAATAAAACAGGAGTTAATGTTTCTAATAAAGTGGTAAAGCTGGACAAAAAGACAGGGGCTGAAACCTGGGGAGGAGCAAGTTTAAATCTTGAAAATCCATTTGATGCTTCAAAAGGAACTAAAGTAAAAGTAACAGTTTGGTCGCCAAAAGCAGGTGCTGCAATATTATACAAAATGGAACTTTCGACTTCACCAAAAGACGGTAACGGAAATCCAAGTGTTAATTTAGAAGTACAGGCATTAACAACAGTTGCTAATGGATGGGAAGTATTGACATTCGACCTTACAACTGCAGCTTCTTTCAACAGCAGTATAAAATACGACAGAGTAATTCTATTCCCTGATTTCGGCAAAAACGGACTAGGAGAAACGTATTACTTTGATGATATTAAACAATCCAATTAAAACAAGAAATCATGAGCAAGAAATTAATTATAAAGATAGTATCCCTATTTACGATTCTCTTGATGACGGGTTGTCAGAAAGACGATTTTACATTCGGATCAATAACTACACCATCTAATTTAAAGGTAACAGCCGAAATTGTTGGTAAAACGGCCGATGCTCCTTATGGAGACGGATCTGGAATAGTAAAGTTTGCTGCAACAGCAGATAATGCTATTTCGTATAAATATGTATATCCAGACGGAACTTCTGATAATGCTCCAAGCGGAAAAATTTCTAAAAGATTTACCAAAACAGGAGTTAACACCTATACCGTAACTGTTGTAGCAACAGGAGCAGGAGGAGTAGCAGCAAATACAACAATCGATGTTGAAGTAAAAAGTGATTTTAGCGATGATCAGGCCGTTCAATTGCTTACCGGAGGATCTTCTAAAAAATGGTATTGGGCAGCCGGAGAACCAGGACATCTTGGTGTAGGTCAGAACGATGGCGATGCAGAGAAAAACTTCTTCCCTAATTACTACAGTGCAGGAGCATTTGAAAAAGCAAATTCACCAAACAGCAGCTGTTTATACGATAACGTATTGACATTCTCACTTGATGGAGATCAGCTTAAATTCCAATTAGATAATGGCGGAGCAACATTCTTCAATAAAGATTTTGGAAGCGTTGCTGGAGCATCTGGTTTATCAGAAGACATGTGTTTAAGCTATAACACTGGTGCTGCAAAAACAGTTTCATTAAGCCCTTCTGAATCTGTGATAATGAATAACCCAAAATATGCAGAGCAGACAAGAGGTACAACAATGAACTTCTCAGACAATGGATTTATGGGTTACTATATTGGTCAAAATTCTTATGAGATTTTATCACTTACAGCTAATCGTATGGTAGTGAGAGCGGTAATGGGCGGAAATCCGGCATTGGCATGGTACCATACCTTTACAACTACGCCTCCAAATCAAAATCCAAATCCATCAACAGATTATACAAATCTTGTATGGCAGGACGAATTTAATACAGACGGAGCGCCAGATCCTGCAAAATGGGTTTATGATTTAGGAAGAGGCGATAACGGCTGGGGAAATAATGAAAAACAAAATTATACCAGTTCAGCTTCAAACATAAAAGTACAAGGCGGAAGCTTAATTATTACAGCTAAAAAAGAAGCTTCTGGCGGAGCAGATTATTCTTCGGCAAGACTTAAATCAGATGGAAAATATTCTTTTACATATGGTAAAGTTGAGGTTCGTGCCAAACTGCCTTCTGGCGGCGGAACCTGGCCGGCTATCTGGATGCTTGGGCAGAATTATGCAACAAAACCATGGCCTGCCTGCGGAGAAATTGATATTATGGAACACGTAGGAAACAATCAGAACGTGATTCACGGTACATTTCATTATCCGGCACGTTTTGGCGGAAACGCAGATACAGCATCGAAAACAATTCCAAATGTATCTACAGAGTTTCATGTTTATAAAACAATCTGGAGTCCGGAATCTATCTCAATTTATGTTGATGATACACTGATTCATACCCTGGCAAATACTGCATCATTACCTTTTAACAGCAGCTTTTTCTTGATTTTAAATGTTGCAATGGGAGGTAATTTGGGTGGAGCTATTGATGGTGCTTTTTCACAATCTTCTATGGAAGTTGATTATGTTAGAGTATATCAATAAGTTGAGTTAATTAATTAGTAATTCTGAGAAGGTCAGTTTAGGCTGGCCTTCTTAATTAAAAAAAGAATATGAATAAAATAGTTTTACTGCTGTTAATCTGTAATTTTTCGTATGCACAGGAAACAAAAAGAAAATTAGTCTGGGAAGAAAATTTCAGTAAAAAAAATATAAACGAAAAAGACTGGAATTTTGAACTTGGCGACGGCTGTCCAGATTTATGTGGTTACGGAAATAATGAAAGACAGATTTATACCAAAACAAACCACGAAATAAAAGATGGAAATTTAATTATTGAAGCCAGAAAAGAAGGAAATACATATACTTCGACCAAAATTACTACAAAAGGCAAAAAGGAATTTAAATACGGCAGAATTGAAGCAAGGGCAAAACTGCCAATCGGGCATGGTTTATGGCCGGCGTTTTGGATGCTTGGAGCTAATATTGATGAGGTAAAATGGCCAAAAACAGGTGAAATTGATATCTTGGAATATATAGGCAGAGATCCTCATATGGTTTACACAACCCTGCATACGCAAGACAGCCATGGAAATACAATCAATACAAAACGTACAGAATTTCCAAATATTGAAGAAGGTTATCATGTATATGCCATTGAGTGGAACAAAGACAAAATTGATTTTTTTGTTGATACAACTTTAGTTTACACCTTCAATCCGGAAGTGAAAAATGAAGACACATGGCCTTTTGATAAACCATTTTATATCATTGTAAATTTGGCAATTGGAGGCAATTTTGGAGGTCCGGAAGTAGATGATTCTGTGTTACCGCAAAAATATTACGTAGATTATATACGAGTTTACCAATAAAAAATAATACCTTAAAATTTCAGTAATAAAGCAGGTGTAAGTAGTTTAAGTGATTAATTGTAAGTTATTTACATCTGTTTTTTAAATGTTGCAAATAGTTTTTTTAAATCTATTTTTTTAACTATTTTTAATGAAATAAAACTTTGCAGTAAAAAACTTAACGATTTATTGTTAATTATTATTGTTTTTGTTTGCTTTTTAAAATAAATATTTGTTAAATTTGGTCACAATATTAACATAACTCAAAAAAAAGATCCGCCTATAAAATAAAATTACTTTTTAGAATTACTCCAAATTATTAAAACTAAAAAAGTAGTATTATGGCTGATCTGCATACTCCAGACGCTCTATTAGTAAAAAATTATGTTGAAGGCAGTGAAGCTGCTCTTGCAACATTAATTAAAAGGCACGAATCTAAGATATATGGTTTTATATATTCTAAGATTGCTGATAGAGATATTTCAAATGATATTTTCCAAGACACTTTTATTAAAGTGATAAAAACATTAAAAAGCAATTCTTATAACGAAGAAGGTAAATTTCTTCCGTGGGTAATGCGTATTTCACACAACTTAATTGTGGATCACTTTCGCAAAACCAAAAAGATGCCAATGTACAGAGAAACCGAAGAGTTTTCAATATTCTCAATTATGTCTGATGATTCGTTAAACATCGAAAGCAGAATGATTGTAGATCAGGTTGAGGTGGACTTAAAAAGACTAATTGAAGAACTTCCGGAAGACCAAAAAGAAGTTTTGGTAATGAGAATGTATCAGGACATGAGCTTTAAAGAAATATCAGAATTAACAGACGTAAGTATCAATACAGCATTAGGAAGAATGCGTTATGCGTTGATGAATTTGAGAAAAATTATCGACAAACATCAAATTATTTTGACCAACTAATACTATTTTGAAAATTAGCCCGTTATACTATAATAAAACACTAACACAGTATGGCGAAAATTTACTCAAAAAAAGCATTAGCTTCTAAAGATTTAAAACCTAAAAAAGAAGTAGTTTCTTTTTTATTAAGTTATTCACAAGCTTTAAAAGTTGTGAAAATCGAAGATAAAAGTTTTGAAATCATAGCTAATTAAACAGCCCGCTGCTTTGGTCGGATGTTTATTTCGAAAGAAAAACCAAATGGTCGTTTTGGTTAAAAGCTCACTATTTGTATGCAGATACAGATAGTGAGTTTTTTTATGCAATAAACTTGGTGAAATTTAAATAATGTAAGGTTTTTGGTGGTTTTTTATTGTTATTTGTTAAAGTTTTTAATTTTTACTCTTATTTGTTAGTTTTTTCGATTATTAATTTTATTTTAGTTAAAAAGTAATTTTTATTTCAGTAAAAATGAGTAATGTTTACTTTTAATATAAACCAACTAACCAACCAGTAATAAATGTTTAATTTAATACCAGTAATTGTATGGCGAAAAACTACTCAGCTTCATTTTAGTTTTGTTTAGACCTTAATACTTATTAAGAGCAGGATTTTATTAAACGTAAAATCTTTTAAAACCCCAGTCTATTTAATAACAAAACTTTACAAGAAATGAAAAATAACCTTATTGTGTTATCAATATTTCTATTGGTAACAGTAGGAGCATTTGCTCAAAAAGACCAGATAAAAGAAGCCCAGTCTTTATATGATAAAGGAAAAAACGAAGAGGCATTAGCAGTTTTAAAAAAAACAGAATATTTGATCATAAATGCATCAGATTCAGATAAGTCGGATTTCTTTTATTTAAAAGGAAACATCTGCAAAGATTTAGCAGCAAAAAATATAGATGCAATAAATAATTTTGCTCAGGCTTCCAGTGCTTATCAGGATGTTCTTCTGTATGAAAATGATTCCCGTAATTACAAATATGCTTTCAAAGCCAATTTAGCTTTAAAAGGTATGAAATCTACATTGGTAGACGGAGCATTTAGTGATTACAAAGCAGGAAAATTTAAAGAAAGCGCGGCTAAAAGTTATGAAGTTTATCTGATAGATAAAAAAGATACTTTGAACCTTTTCAATGCGGCAGGATCTTCTTTAAACGGAAAAGATTATGTTTCTGCAATTAAGTATTATGAAGAGCTTAGAAAGATAAATTATACCGGTAAAGGGATGGTTTATTATGCGATGAATAAAAAAACAAAAACAGAAGAAGCTTTTATTTCAAGAAGTGCACGAGAATCAAATATTCAGGCTGGACTTTATGAAAAACCCAGAGATTTTCTGCCTCCGTCTAAAAAAGAAGATATTCTTATATCATTAGGATATTGCTACTTAGAAAGAAATGATTATGTCAATGCAGCAAAATATTACGAAAGCGATCTTCAGTTAAATCCAAATTGCCTGGATTGCTGTATTAACCTTGCTTACGTAAAAATGCAGTTAAAAAAAGAAATACTGGATCAGATGAATCAATTGGGCAATAGTCCAAAAGAAATGAAAGAGTATGACAAACTAAGTGCACAAAAAGATGAAATTGTAAAAAGTGCCATTCCTTATCTTAAAAAAGCATTGACAATTGAACCTAAAAATGAAGAAGCTACAAAAACACTTTTAGGTGTATATCGATCACTTGATATGACAAATGAATACAATGCGTTAAAAAACGGAATGTAAAAAAAACAGAAGCTGCTAAACTTTCTTTTTAGCAGCTTCTTCTAATATTGATTTTTTGCCGACAGTTCTGGTAATGATATCTTTTTCAAGACTCCATCCACGGGCAGGAGAGTATTCTCGGCCATACCAAATGATCTGTAAATGCAAATCGTTCCATAAATCTCTTGGAAATAATCGTTTAGCATCTTTTTCAGTCTGAGCTACACTTTTTCCGTTCGACAAATTCCATCTGTGCATCAATCTATGAATATGTGTATCTACAGGAAATGCCGGAACGCCAAAAGCCTGAGACATTACAACACTTGCTGTTTTGTGTCCTACAGCTGGTAATTCTTCAAGAGCTTCAAAACTCTGCGGTACTTCTCCATTATGTTTTTCAATTAAAATTTCAGATAAACCATGAATTCCTTTTGATTTCATTGGCGATAAACCACACGGACGAATAATTTCCTTAATTTCTTCAATTGACATTTTTACCATATCATACGGGTTATCTGCTTTTGCAAACAAAAGAGGTGTAATCTGGTTCACACGTACATCTGTGCATTGTGCAGAAAGCAATACGGCAATTAATAAAGTATATGGGTCTTTATGATCAAGAGGAACAGGTATAGTAGGGTAGAGTTCTTTTAACGTATTTATAACAAATTGTACGCGGGCTTCTTTATTCATTTCCGTAATTTTAAAGTCGTAAAAGTAATATAAATTTTACTTGAGCAGTTTAGTAATAATATAAAATATGGGTAATTTACAATGGGTAGATTCATCAGGAGGTCCTCTTGTTCTTATTTCTGATAAATCAGCAGAATTTTGGAGTGGAATATTAAAACGAAGCGCATATTTAGCAAAAATTAAAGAAGATGTAGAAGATTTTTTAGATCCAAATGAAACTGATTACGGAAAGGCTTGTATGATTAATAATTATTTAGGACTTGTTAAAGTTCAAAATGAAGATGTATTAGTAATTGCAGATGAACCTTTATCAACATCATTCTTTTTTGTGTCTGAAAAACCTGTTTTAGCAAGATGGATTTATGGAGAAGATAAAGCTTCGGTTAATTATTTTTTATTGAATATTGAATTGGATTTGATTGAAAATTGGCATTTTGAATTTATAATTGATTTTTTTTCGGATAAACAATTTTTGTTTGATTCAGTTAATTCGTTCGATAAGAAAATAAAACAATATTTGGAAATAAATATTAAAAAGGGATGTTATAAAATATTTACGTCTTTGTTTGAACCTGATGACAAAACAAAACTAGTATTACATAAATTTGAAATCGAAAGTTAATAAAACCTAAAATCTAAAATAAAAATATGACAACATTAAAAGCCGGAGATAAAGCACCAAACTTTTCAGGAACAGATCAAGACGGAAAAACACATAAACTGGCAGATTATGCTGGAAAAAAACTCGTAGTATTTTTTTATCCAAAAGCAAGTACACCTGGATGTACAGCTGAAGCCTGCGATTTGAGAGATAATTTTGAGCGCTTTAAAGCAAATAATTACGAACTTTTGGGAGTAAGTGCAGACAGCCAGAAAGCGCAGTCAAAATTTAAAGATAAATACGAATTTCCTTTTCCGTTAATTGCAGATGAAGATAAAGCAGTTATTAATGCTTTTGGAGTTTGGGGACCAAAGAAGTTTATGGGAAAAGAATACGACGGAATTCACAGAACTACTTTTGTAATCGATGAAAAAGGAATCATCGAAGAAGTAATTGAAAAAGTAAAAACAAAAGAACACGCTTCGCAGATTTTGAAATAGAGTTTTTTTGTTTCAAGTTTCATGTTTCAAGTTGTTTTACTTAACGCTTAGTTTTACCGCAAAGCACGCTGAGTTTTTTTGCTTGAGCTTGAGCTGAAACCCGCAAAGTTCGCAAAGCTAAATCTGTATAAAGCTTTGCGAACTTTGCGCATTTATTAAGTTTGGCCCATAAAAAAACTTAGCGTGCTTTGCGGTAAAAAAATACCCGCTCCAACAATAACTTGAAACTTGAAACAAAAAAAAGTCCCAATAAAGGGACTTTTTTTATTATGTATTTTGTTCTAATTCTTTCTGAGGATGATATCCAAAAAGATGATGTTCTTTTATAATCTCTGAAATACCGCTTGGAAGCATAGGTTCCCAGCCTTTTTTACCCTGATTGATCATTTTTAGAACTTCACGAGAGAATACTGATAAATTATCCGGATCGTAATCTTCAATGTCAACAACTTTTCCGTTAAACTTAAAGAACTTGTAAAGTTCTTTCATTCTTGGGTGTACTTTTAAGTTGTTTGAATTCATCAATACACCATCTTCATCTAACATTGGATATAAGAATACTTTCATATCACGATAGAATAATTTTCCAAACGCTTCAAGAATTCCTCCGCTCAAATGGCGGTAGTATTTCTCGTCAAAAATATCAACAAGGTTGTTTACACCCATTGCCAGTCCCATACGGGCTTTAGTATAATTAGCGAAATATTCTACTACTTTGTAATACTCCTGGAAATTCGAGATCATAACCGTTTGTCCTAATGAACAAAGCAGTTCGGCTCTATCCATAAAATCACGTTCGTCAATCTCACCATCTGAACGTAAATTTGAAAGTGTGATTTCAAAAACAACAAGAGTGTTATTTTTTTCTACTTTATTTTCTTTAAGGAACATTTCTAATGATTTCTCATACATGTCCATGTTTACTTTCGTAACCGGGCGGAAACTTCCTCTTAAAGCTAAAAGGTTCTTTTTGTAAAGAATAGCAGCAGGCAGAATGTTTTTCCCTTCAGGATTAAACATCACCGCATCAGTCATTCCGTTTTTAACCAGTTGTAAACTCATCAAACGATTATCAACATCTGCAAAACGAGGTCCGGAAAAGTTAATAGTGTCAATTTCTAACTGATCTTTGTCTAAGTGATCGTATAAGTAACGAAGTAATCGTTTTGGATCGTTGTATTTGTAAAAAGCACCGTAAATTAAGTTTACACCTAAAATTCCAAGTGTTTCTTGTTGTAATCTTGCATCAGTCTCTTTAAAACGAATATGAAGAATAATTTCGTTGTAAGCTTCGTCTGGTTCAATTTGGTATCGAATTCCAACCCATCCGTGACCTTTAAATTGTTTAGCAAAATCTATTGTAGCGACCGTATTGGCGTAACTGAAAAAAAGTTTGGTTGGATGTTTTTCGCGGCTTAAACGCTCTTCAATGATCTGTCCTTCATGGGTAAGCATTTTTTTTAAACGCTCTTCAGTAACATATCTTCCGTCGTTTTCAGCACCATAAACGGCGTCGCTAAAATCTTTGTCATAGGCAGACATCGCTTTTGCAATAGTTCCTGATGAACCTCCGGATCTGAAAAAATGTCTAACTGTCTCTTGTCCAGCTCCAATTTCAGCAAATGTTCCGTAAATATTCTCGTTTAAATTAATGCGTAATGCTTTGTCTTTTATAGAAGGAATCTGTTCGATGACTTTGTCACCTTTGAGTTTTATTTCTGTACCCATTTTATTTTAAATAGATTTGTTACAAAGTTAGTAAATTAGGCTTTTAATGAAAGGAAATAATCCTATTTTTGTAAAAAAAATAAGTTCAATTGAAGGTCTATTTTTTAGGTACTGGTACTTCTCAAGGCATTCCTATCATCGGAATCGATCATCCCGTTTGTAAAAGCACTGATGCTAAGGACAAAAGATTCCGTGTATCCATCTGGATTACATGGGAGGAGCATTCGTATGTAATCGATTGTGGTCCCGATTTCAGGCAGCAAATGCTTTCCTGCGGATGCCGTAAACTCGATGCTATTTTATTTACTCACGAACATTCAGATCATACAGCTGGTTTAGATGATATACGTCCGTTTAATTTCCGTCAGGGAGAAATTCCTATTTACGGGCATAAACGCGTTCTAGATAATTTAAGACGTCGTTTTGATTATGTTTTTGAAACTGTAAATAAATATCCCGGAGCGCCAAGCGTAAAAACTATTGAAGTTAAAAACAACGAATCCTTTGCCGTTGGAGATAAAACAGCGATCCCAATAAACGCGATGCATGGTGATTTACAGGTTTTTGGATACCGCATTCAGGATTTTGCATATTTAACCGATGTAAAAACGATTGAACAAGCTGAAATTGATAAACTAAAAGGTTTAAAAGTTTTAGTGGTAAATGCCTTGCGTGTAGAACCTCACGACACTCACTTTAACCTTCAGGAAGCACTGGATTTTATTAATTTGGTAAAACCAGAAAAAGCGTATTTAACACATATCAGCCACGTATTAGGTTTTCATGAAGAAGTGCAGAAACAACTTCCGGAAAATGTTTTTCTGGCTTACGATAATTTAGAAATTACAATTTAATTATACCACAAAAATGAAAAAATCCTTAATGCTTTACCTTTTTATCCTTGCGATATTAATGAATGTTTTTACATACATGTTTTATAGCCGCGAAGTTAAATTTGGTGAAGAAAGATATGAGAAAACAACTAAAAAGCTAAGAGACAGCATTAATTTGGTTTCAGCTAAATTAGCCGAAGCAGATTATTTTTCTTTGGAACACAACGAAAATGCACAAAACTATTTTGATAACAGTGCATCTGGAGGAAAAGTAATTTTATTTGAAAAACTGATTCCGGTTGTAACAGAGAAATTATTAGATTTTAATGCAAATCCAAAAGGGAATCCATATACAGGACAAGACCAAATAGGTCCAAATAAATTTATCATTAACAAAGTAAAACTTTTAAACCACCGTTGGATCATTGCAGATTACAGTAACGGAGAATTATGGGGAGAAGTCTTGTTAAAATACTTTGTTGATAATGATGATAACATTACCTTTGAAGTAAATCAAACTTGGTTATATCAAAAATAGGATTTTTTATCCTATTTTTTTTGACCCAATAAAATAGATAGGATTATGAAAAAGATGTTTTTGTTAACGATTATTGCAATTGCGGGATTTTCTTGTGCTAAAAAAGTTTCTCAAGAAAATACTGTTGTAAAAGAACCGCAGGAAAAGAAATTAGTTGGAGGAGATTCTGATGAACATGGATGTAAAGGTTCAGCCGGCTATACCTGGTCAACGCTTAAAAAAGAATGTATTAGAGTTTTTGAAGGAACAAAACTGTCGCATTACGATGATGGTAAAACCTATACTACAGTTTCTTACGTAATCTTCGAAGGAAATAAAGCAGAACTTTTCTTAGATACTCAAAAAGAATCAATAATTTTAGAAAGAAAATCAGAAGGAGATTCGTGGATTAATGGCGATTGGCAGTTAATTCCATGGAAAGGATATGTTTTGAAGAAAGCAGGGAAGATTCTTTATACTGGGGAATAAAGTTTACAGTCGCAGTTTTCAGTCTCAGTTGTTGGGCTGAAAACTGCGACTTTTTTTTACTATAATTTATTTATTATTCGATCAAAAAAGTCATCTCTTTCAGAAACGATTCCTAAGTGTTTATGATAACGTAATCCGGAAGTTTCAGCCTGTGCATTTTCATTTGCTAACAGAGCATATTCTTTTGCAGTTTGAATGTTGGAATTGTAATAATTTAGAATTGCCAGCATCGAAAAAACTTTATACTTATCAATAGGAAATAATAAACCCGATATTTTCTCTTCTAATATCTTTTCTACATTTAAATATTCATTAGTTAATTTATTTTTGATAATTAACTCAGAATAAATTATATCGGAATTTGTTTTTACGTTTGGATAAACTTTTTCAAAATCAATTGCTTTTCTATAATATTCGATTGCTTTTCTAAATTTTTTTCAAGTAAAAAAATATCTCCAAAAGTTTTATAAACAGAACTTTTCTCCAAATTATTGTCAGGATAGTCATCAAGAACTTTTTGAAGTAATTCTTTTGCAATGTTTAAAAGTTTATTGTCTTTAGTGTACAATAATTCAATAGCCTGAATTTTTAGATATTGCGCACGTCCATTTTTTCTTGCACGTGAAAGTTTGGTAAAAAAATGCTCTTCATCATCTTTCGCCCATGTTTTTTTTCTAAACCAATCTGACATATTTACTTTTTTAATTTGACTAAAGTCTTTTATTTGTTATCAAAAAAGGCAGTCAATGATTTTGAAGTTTCCTCAGGTTGTTTCAATTGTATAAATTCTCCGTTTTCATCTATTGTAAAAATTCCTTTAAACACTTCCGGCATTACTTCATATTGCTCATTTACCTGATCTAAAGTTACTTTGAAACAATTGTATTTATATTTATCAGCGAGGTATGGTAAAGCATTTTTTCCTCTTAATAGCTCATATTCCTGATAATTATAAGGCGTAGTTACCTGTCTTTTTTTTAATATTTCATTAAATTTTATCAGAAGCTTTTCTATCTCTTTTTCAGATATAAATTTTGCAAGCCCGCGAAGAGCATATATCTTCATGTCCAGATACCTTTCTTTTTTATAAGCATTATTAAAGAAATCTTTTAATTCTGGAAAATCGCAGTCATATAATAATCTTAATATTTTATTTCTTATATCAAGATGTTTTGTAGTAGAATAAATTCTTATTAGATGACTAATATTGTTTTTATCAATCAAATTCTTATCTAAAGAAAATAAAGCTTTTCTAAAATCAGGTTTATTTTCTTTGATTTTTTCATCAGTTAATATTTCAGGAAATTTGCTCATAGCCATTTAAATTTATTGTAAACTCAATACAAATGAGTCAACTTTTTGGCTTCAAAGTTAAAACTTAAAAATGAAAAATTAAATTAAAATGAAAGATATTTCCTTCAATAAACTATAGTGTTAACCAATTTTTAAAATCAAAGAAATTCTGCGGTGCAACGCCGTGACCAACAGGATATTCTTTATACGTAACCGGAATATTTAATTTTTCTAAAATTGCCGGAGTTTTTCTAGCCCATTCAATTGGAATAACCTGATCTACAGTTCCGTGTGAAGCAAAAAACTTTAGGTTTTTGAAATCATTATTTTCAAAACCTTCTTTTATAATTTCTTCATTAAAATAACCGCTCATAGCCACAACTCTCTGAATTTTTTCAGGATAAGAAAGTGCTGTCGCATAGCTTAAAATAGATCCCTGGCTGAAACCAATCAAAGTCACATTGTTGGCATCAATTGGATAATTTGCCACTAATTCATCAATAAAACCCGCAATTAGATCTCTTGAAGTTCTGGCTTGCTCATTGTCTGAAAATTTATTCTGATCTGCATCAAAATTAATCGCGTACCAGGCATAAGCTCCATATTGTAAATCATAAGGCGCTCTTGCAGAAATTATATAATAATTATCAGGAAGTTCAGATGCAAATGAGAATAAATCAGCCTCATTGCTTCCGTATCCGTGTAATAAAAGTAACAACGGATTTTTATCTAAAATTACTTTTGGTTCTCTTATTTTGTATTCTAAAGATAGACTCATATTTTTAATTGTGAATTGTAAATTGTGAATTGTTGATTTTCAGTCGCAGTCTCAATTTTTAGTTGTTAACTTTAACAAACTTTGTTGATGATGTTATTAGATAAATCCGTTGAAATCCGTGTTTTTGCTTGCAAATCCGTGTTATCTGTGTTCTAAATTTATACGCTGATTTGAACAGATTTATTTTTTGGAAGTTCAAAATCCCGAATATTTATCCAATAGATTTAAACCATTTTTGAAATACATTTCCAACTAAAGGAATTGGTCTCATCTGGCCTTGAATAGCGCTGAAAATCCCATATGTCCAAAGAATCGAAATACAGATCCACATTGGGAAAGTGATATAAAAGCTGTCAAAATTGCTGATGATCGCTCCAAAAGAAATAAAAGTCAGTGATAAACCTAAAGCCTGGCGAATGTGAAAAGACGCAAAACTGTTTTTATTTTCAGAATTCATAGACATTGCAATCAAAACGCCAATAATTAAAATATAACTGGTAATAGCGATTGATTTTCCCTCTTCTATTGTATTGTTCATTGTATTATTTTGTAACAAGTTGATTTTGATTTAAAATTCCGTACACAGAACCTTTAAGTTCAGTTCCTAAAAAAGCAGAATTTTTAGATTTTGAAAGAATGTTTTCTTTCGTAAAAGTTGACTTACCTTCGGTTGTAAATAAAGTGATATTTGCTTTTGATCCTTCTTGAATAGTGTGATTTTCAAGACCAAAAACCATTCTTGCTGCAGTTAGTTTTGCAACTATCGTTTCAACTGGTAAAATGGTTAATAATGCTCCAAAAGCACTTTCTAAACCAATTGTTCCGTTTTTGGCTGTATCAAATTCCATTTTTTTGAATTCAATATCAATTGGGTTGTGGTCAGAAGTGATCATGTCGATAGTTCCATCGGCGATTCCGTTTAGTAAAGCCTGTCTGTCAACCTCAGTTCTTAATGGCGGCGTAACTTTAAAACGAGTATCAAAACCGTCTAGTTTTTCATCGGTTAAAACCAAATGGTGTACAGATGCGCTTGCTGTTACATTTAAGCCTTTAGCTTTAGCTTCTCTAATTAATTCTACCGATTTTGCTGTTGAAATAGTTGGAATGTGAAGTTTTCCGCCTGTATATTCCAATATAAACAAGTTTCTTGAAATTTGCAGTTCTTCGGCTAGATTTGGAATTCCTTTTAAACCTAATCTTGTAGAAACGATTCCTTCGTTTGCAACGCCGTTTCCTTTAATATTCGGGTCTTGTGAATAAGCAATTACCAATCCGTCAAAATCTTGTACATACTGCAAAGCGATCTTTAGGATATTAGCGTTGTCGATACTTTTGTTATAATCTCCAAAAGCGATTGCGCCGGCGTTTTTCATATCAAAAAGTTCTGCCATATCTTTTCCTTCACTTGCTTTAGTTAAAGCTCCAATTGGGAAAATTTCTGTCGCAAAATCATTTGCTTTGTTTTTTACAAAACTTACCTGCGACTGGTTGTCGATAACAGGTAAGGAGTTTGGCTGTAAACCAATTGCTGTAAAACCGCTTTTTGCGGCAACGTTAAGTCCGTTTGCAATGGTTTCTCTGTCTTCGTAACCAGGTTCTCCAAGAGAAACACTGCTGTCAAACCATCCCTGAGAAACATACAGATCATCAAATCGAACTATTTCGGCACCATCATCGGGAAGAGAAACTCCTATTTTTTCTATTAAACCATCTGCAATTAAAAGATCAACGGTCTGGTTGTGAAACGGACTTTTTGAGTCGATAATTTTGGCGCTTTTGATGATTATTTTCATATGTAAATATTTTTTTGTCGTAAAATGATTTCTGTAAAAAGTAAAATTATTTTTAAAACATTAGTGCTTAATTTTTTTGAACCATGAAGAATTAAGTTAATAAAGAGAAAGCTTAATATTCTTAATGTTCTTTAATGGTGAAAAAATTATTTTACAAATTTTATAATTGCCATTTCTAATGCTAAAAATAACAGTGCAAAGATAACAAACCATTTCCAAATTTGACTGTCGGTACGCTCAGTTTGTAAGGTGTTAAAAATGGTCGAAATCGTATCGGCAGTTTTAAAATCAGAAACTACATTTGTGTTTACCTTACTCAAATCACTTTCGGTTCTTTTATAATTAAAACTCAAATTTTCAACCCATTCTTTTTTATCAAAAATGCTGTAATTTCCAGCTGTTTCAGGGAAATCATTAAACGTTAATTTGACTTTGTTGTTCAAAATCTGCTGAATCGGAATAAACGAATCTTCAGTTCCTTTTACTTCCAAAATAGCATCTTTTGTCAATAAAACATCAACAAAATAAGGCTGGTTATTTCCAATTGTCAAGGCATTTACACCAGTTTTTTGATTATGCTGTGCTATTTTGTAAAACAACGGTACAATTAGAGGCGATTGCTGAAAATTTGAATTTGAGGCATTTATAGGAGCCGAAAAAACTGTAATTCCAGCTGTAGGATTTTGAACTGCCGTTACAAATGCACTTTGATCTTCATAAGATAAAACAGCCGGATATGGGCTTGAAATATCAAATGAACTATTTGTTTTTGGATATTGAAAATTTGTAATTTTATTTTCGAAAACACCAGAAAATAACGGATGATCAAAATTAATTTTGGTAATGAGTTTACTTTCTGTTTTTAGATTGTTAAACTGAACTTTTCCAAAATTTCCTAAAAACGAATTTAGATTTGAAACTGAAGTTTTTTCAGAAGGAATTACAACTAAATTACCGCCTTTTGAAACAAATGCTTTTAAAGTGGTCTGCAAAGCCTGCGGAATTTCAGCTAATTCGTTTAAGATTATCGTATTTTGTTTCTCTAAACTGTTGTAATCCAGAGAACTGATAGAGTAATTGTTGTAATTGAATTCGGCAGAAGTATAAATTCTTGATAAGAAATTACTTTTTTCAGGTTCGCCAATGCTGATTACGTTTGTTTTTTTGTTTTTAGAAATGCTGAAAAACAATTTATTATCGTAAGTCAAACCATTGTCTTCTATTGAAACATAACCATGAAAAGCTTCTTTTGGAATCGTGAAGCTGATTTTCTTTTTCTTTGTATCAAAATTTATGATTGTTTTGGCAATCAGTTTGTTTTGATTGTATAATGCTGTAGAAATGGGCTTGAAATCTTCTCCGTAGCCTGATAAATCAACACCAATTTCGTAGAAATTCTCTAAAGTCTGATTAATGTAAACGCTGTCAATAGACACATTGTTTTTTTGTTCAGCTTCGGGAATTATGAAATAAGGTTTTTCTCCAGTGTCAATATTTTTAATATCATTTTCAGTTAAGCCAACTGCATCAGAAATAATTACAATATCTTTATTATATGCAGATTTGTGCGCTTTTACTTTTGCCATAATCGACGAAAGTTCAAATGGCGCGGCACTGTATTTTAAATTCTGTAAAGAACTTTTTACTGATTTAATATCTGTATTCCAGTAGTTTTCGGTATTTGTAAGTAATGAAAACTGAGCAGTTTCGGGCGTGTTTTCGAGTAATTCCTGAACGGCACGTTTTAATAATTCTCCTTTTTTGCCTTTTGCCTGCATGCTAAACGAATTGTCTAAAATAATGTACATTTCGTTTGAGGCATTTTTGCTGTCTTTCGCCTCAAAAAAAGGCTGTGCAAAAGCGATTATAGCACAGGTAAGCAGTAAAATACGAGTGGCAAGCAATAAACGTTTTTTGATTTTAGAACTTTTACGGGTTTGTATTGCAAGTTCTTTTAAGAAACGAACATTGGTAAAATAAGAAGTTTTAAAACGTCGTAATTGAAATAAATGAACCAAAATTGGAACAATCAATAAAAACAGAAAGTATAGAATTTCGGGGTGTTTAAAGTGCATTCTGGCTTCGATTTACTTCGCTACGTTTTATTTTTCGCGAAGATGCAGGTCAAAAATACAAATTAAAAATTATTTAAACCATATAAGTTTATATAAGAGAGCAAGGAAAGTTTAGAATGAAATTAAAATAGGTTTATATAACTTGTACGTTGAAAAAAAGCACAGAAATGTAACTTTTGTAATTTCTTTTGTAACAAAGAAACTATTTCTAAAAGATTTTAATGTGTATTTTAGCTATTCAAAAAAAACAAACTATGAAAAAAATATATCTTGTATTATTTTCTGCTTTAGCTTTCACAACGGCAAAAGCGCAGAATAAATTTAACCTATTGGTTGGAACCTACACCAATACATGCCAGAGCAACGGAATTTACGTTTACGAATTTGATGCTTCATCTGGTGATTTTAAATTGAAGAAATCTTCTGAGAGTGTGGTAAGTCCAAGTTATTTATCAGTATCAGCAGATAATAAATTTATTTATGCTGTAAACGAAAACGGAAGCCATAGTACTGTAAGTGCCTTTAGTTATGATTCTGCTTCGGGAAAAATTAGTTTATTAAATAAAAATGATGCTTTAGGAGCAGATCCGTGTCATTTAATTAATGACGATAAAAATGTAATTGCAGCCAATTATTCCGGCGGAAGTATTGTTGTTTATAAAAAGAATGCAGACGGAAGTATTTCAGAGGTACAGCAGCTGATTCAGCATGAAGGAAAAGGTCCAAATGCTGCACGTCAGGAAAAAGCACACGTACACATGGTTACTTTTTCTCCGGATAAAAAGTTTGTTTTGGTAAATGATTTAGGATTGGATAAAATTTTTATTTATAAATATAATCCAGTTTCTAAAAATGAAATTCTGACTTTAAAAAGCAGTGTTGATGTAAAACCAGGAAGCGGTCCAAGACATTTGACTTTTAGTAAAGACGGGAAATTTGTTTATCTGGTTCAGGAATTAGATGGAACGCTTACTTCTTTTAGTTATGATAAAACCGGAAGTTTAAAGCAAATTGCAGAAACAAGTATTCTTCCAAAAGATTTTAAAGGCGGAACGGGAGCAGCTGCGATAAAAATTTCTCCTGACGGAAACTTTTTATATGTTTCTGATCGTGTAGATGCAAATTCGATTACAGTTTATAAAATTCTTAAAACCGGAAGTATTGAACAGGTAGAACAGCAAAGTACTTTAGGAAAAGGCCCAAGAGATTTTGCTATTGATCCAACTGGAAATTATCTTTTAGTGGGACATCAATACACAAATGATATTGTAATTTTTAAAAGAGATATCACAACAGGAAAACTTACTGATACTGGAAAAAGAATTCAATTGTGTTCGCCTGTTGGATTGGTTTTTACGAAAATATAGTTTTTAAAGGTTAAAAGTAACAAAGGCTCAAAGGTACAGAGGTTTATAACTGTACTTTTGAGCCTTTTTTATTACTTTGTCACTTTGTTCCTTTGAACCTTTGTAACTAAAAAAAAGTTACTTATTATTTTTTTTCTTCTTCTCATTTCTCGTTTTCAGCATATTTCTATTAACTGATCCGTGCGTTTTCTTTTTGGTTTTTGAAGGACCGCCCAGATTAATTTTTTGATTCTTCTTAGATTTTTCGTGAAAAGCACCGTCACCTTCAAGTTTGGGTTTTTTCAATAAAAACTTTCTTGGCAGTTTATCTTTTTCAGCTTCAATCAATTTTTCAGAAATTTCTACTTCTTCAGGAAAATCAGAAATTTTAAGTTCCTGATCCATTAAAAGTTCAGTTTCAATTTTGAATTCTTCTTCTCTTGGTGTAACAAAACTAATAGCAGTTCCAGTTGCATCTGCACGACCTGTACGACCAATTCTGTGCATATACAATTCAGGTTCTTCCGGAAGTTCGAAGTTAATTACGTGAGTGATATTCGAAATATCCAAACCTCTTGCCATAACGTCGGTTGTAATTAAACCGCGAAGGTTTCCTTCCTGAAATTCAGCCATTGTGCTCAAACGGTAATTTTGAGATTTATTAGAGTGGATAACACCAAACTGACCTTCAAAAAGCTCATCAATACGATTGAAAAGCATATCCGAAATTTTTTTGTTGTTTACGAAAACCAAAATACGATTCATACTTTCGTCTGTTTCTAATAAATGTTTCAGCAAATTTACTTTTGTATTGAAGTTTGGTACATTATAAGTAAACTGTGTAATTTTTTCAAGCGGTGTTCCAGATGGTGCTAATGTTACTTCTTCCGGGAAATCAAAATAATCATTTAAGATATCATCAACTTCATCTGTCATCGTTGCCGAGAACAGAATGTTTTGACGTTTGGTTTTCATCATTGCAAAAAGTGAAGTCAGCTGTGGTCTGAAACCTAAATTCAGCATTTCGTCAAACTCGTCGATTACTAATTTTTGAGTTTCGTCAAAACGAACGACAGCATCAAGTGCTAAATCCATTGTACGTCCTGGTGTTCCAACCAAAATGTCGACACCTTCGTAAACGGCTTTTTTTTGTGTATTGATGTTTACACCGCCATAAATACCCAAAGTTTTAACCGACATATATTTGGTCAGCTTTTCTACTTCTTCAACCACCTGAACTACTAATTCGCGGGTTGGTACAAGCACTACGATTTTTGGCGTATTGGTATGGGTAAATTTATATAGTTTTAAAAGAGGCAGTAAATAAGCAAAAGTTTTACCGGTTCCGGTTTGTGCAATTCCCATCATATCGCGTCCAGACATGATTACAGAAAAAGATTTTTCCTGAATAGGAGTAGGCGTAACAAACCCTAATTCGTCAACTGCTTTTTGTAATGATTTTGGAAGATTGAATTTTTCGAAAGTGCTCATTTGCATTAAATTTTGTGCAAATGTACATTAAAATGGCGGTTAGATCACTAAAATTTTCGAATCATCTAATAATTTGTAATGATAATTATTTGATTTTCAATTTTAAAACCCTTCAAAAACACCTAAACCAAACAAAGCAAAATCATACTTTACAGGATCTGCAGCGTCCATTTTGCGGAGTTTTTTGTCTAATTCTGCCAAAGCTTTTGCGTCGTTTTGTTTTCGTTCTAAAATGCCCAATTTTCTTGCTACATTTCCGGAATGTACATCAAGCGGACATGATAAAACTGCTGGTGAAATGCTTTTCCAGATTCCTAAATCGACTCCTTTTGTGTCCTGGCGAACCATCCAGCGCAGGTACATATTAATGCGTTTTGCTGCCGAATTATTCAACGGATCTGAAATGTGTTTTTGAGTTCGGGCTAAATGATCTGTTTCAAAAAATATTTTTTTGAATTCGCTGATGCTTTTCTGCAGACTGTCTTTTTCCTGATTTTTAGCAAAAACAGCTTCAAGTCCGTTGTGGTTTTGATAAATATGCTTTAAGCCTTTTATAAATCCTCCAAAATCTTTTCCGTTGAAAGTACGGTGAACAAACGTTTCTAAATCGGCTAAATTATCTTCAGAATGTGACATAACGAAATCGTAAGGCGTATTGCCCATTAATTCCATCATTTTATGTGAATTCTTGATGATCATTTTACGGTTTCCCCAAGCGATTGAAGCACTAAGAAAACCTGCAATTTCAATGTCTTCTTTTTGAGAAAATAAATGTGGAATCTGAACAGGATCACTTTCTATAAAATCCTGATTGTTATATTGTATGACTTTCTCGTCGAGAAATTCTTTGAGTTCTTTTTGATTCATTTTGATGGGAATGCTTAATTGCTAATCTGGCCGTCGACCATGATTAATTTTCTATCAGCCATATTGGCTAATTCCTCATTGTGGGTTACGATTACAAAAGTCTGTCCGAATTCGTCACGAAGCTGAAAAAACAACTGATGTAAATTTTCTGCAGAATGGGTATCCAGATTTCCAGACGGCTCATCGGCAAAAATAACATCGGGTTTGTTAATTAAGGCTCTTGCAACAGCTACACGCTGCTGTTCTCCGCCCGAAAGTTCGTTTGGTTTATGGTTAATTCGATGTGACAAACCTAAATATTCTAAGATTTTTTTTGCTTCTTTTTCGGTTTCTGCTTTTGGTTTATTAGCCATAAAAGCGGGAATACAAACGTTTTCTAAGGCAGTAAATTCAGGGAGTAACTGGTGAAACTGGAAAATGAATCCGAGATTTAAATTTCTAAAATCAGATAGTATTTTGTCTTGCTTGCTTTTCTTTTTAAAATATCTGTTATAATAAACAAGCATTGAAATTATAGGTAAAAATAAAGCTGTAACTACTACTATGCGTAAGGTATCGTCGAAAATTTTAGTTTTAAAAAACAATAAATAAACAGCCAGAATAATGATATAAAGAGAACCTGCCCAGGTTATGATTTTAAAGGTTTTTTCTTGCTTTGAATTATCGTTTTCAATATCCTGCAGTTTTAAAATGTTTTCTCCATTTATGGTTAACGATGAATCTGGGTTTCTTTCAGGTTTATCCAGTGTTCCTAGAATTTGCAGTAAAGTTGTTTTTCCGGCTCCGGAAGCGCCGACAATCGAAACAATTTCGCCTTTTTTAATATGTAAATCAACTCCTTTTAAAACCTCAAGT
Organism: Flavobacterium sp. 22659; assembly: GCF_052044235.1. Lineage (NCBI taxonomy): Bacteria > Pseudomonadati > Bacteroidota > Flavobacteriia > Flavobacteriales > Flavobacteriaceae > Flavobacterium > Flavobacterium sp. 22659. The sequence goes on along the minus strand of NZ_JBQEMU010000004.1, from coordinate 120,260 downwards.
TTGTCGTAGAATTTATGTATGTTTTTTGCGTGTATCATTTAGTGAAACTGTTTTTACAAAGAAACGAAGATTATAATTATAATCAAATTGCAATATTTTAAATTCCAAAACTTTGGCTTTGTTTCAATTTAAATTTAAAATCAGAAATCTGTATTTAAAAAAGGGTACGTTTATTGTATGGGAATTTAGAAATTAAATTTAATAATGAAATAAAACAGTTTTCGTGAATTATTTTTAATTTCGAATAAACTCAAATAAGACTTAAAATGCAGGACTTAAAGGTTATAGAAGATAACAGAATGTCAAAATTAATAATTGGGTTAATTTTGGACGGAATTGGTATGATTTCTTTTTCGATTCCGCTTCTTGGTGAATTTTCAGATGTAATCTGGGCACCTATTGCAGGTATTATTATGTCCAAAATGTATAAAGGCAGAGTAGGGAAAGTAGCCGGAGTTTTGACTTTTCTTGAGGAGATACTTCCGTTTACGGATATAATACCTTCTTTTACCCTGACATGGATTTATACTTATTTTTTTCAAAGAGAAAACAATGACTCATTTTAGAGTTTGAATATAAAAGAAGGCCTTTTCAATTAATTGAAAAGGCCTTCTTTGTTTTTACTGTACTATAATTTTTTTAACGTGTAGTACTTTTTTATTATTTGGATTGGAAACTTTTAAGATATAAACACCTTTTTCTCGAAGATGAATATTTTCTGTAGTTTTTCCGTTTATGTTGCGTTTTTGAACTTCTTTCCCTAATACATCATAAATTTTAAGATCTGCTTTTTCAATTTCATTATCTAGTAAAACAGAAAAATTCCCGTTAGTTGGCACCGGCCAGACTTTAAAACTGTCGGCAGTTTTTTTATTATTTTCTTTTACAGATAAAGTAGAATAGCCGCTTAGAATATTTACTTTTCTGGTCATTGTACCGCCTTCAGTATCGATTACTGTAAAGTTAAAAGAAGCTAATCCTTTGGCAGATGGAGTAAATGCAACAGTATCTGTATTTAATACGGCATTTCCGTTTACTATATCTGAAATGCTGTATGAAACACCGCTGGTAAATCCTCTGGATAGTTTTTGAATATTAATATCAATTTTATTTCCGTCTGTCGATTCGTAATGAGGCAGCGACATCCATTGTAAATAATTGTCAAGGTTGGTATAACCGTCCTGATCAGCATCGGCATTTGAATCTGAGAAATCACCTGTGGCAGAGTTTACATTGGTGCCAATGATATTTTCCCACCAATTTGGCAGTCCGTCCTGATCAGTGTCCCAATCTTCATTTCTATTTACAACCGGATAATCTTCATAACCGCCAACATCTGCTTCATTATCCGGAAATCCAGGTTTATTAGTTACACTTCCTCGTATTGAATATGTTCCGTTTAAGGTTTCAGAGATTATTCTTTGATCGTGTTCGTCAAATTCAGGCTGAACGCATCCAACATCAGAAAGAACAATTTTATAGGCATTTTTAGCTGATTGGGTAGTTACATAAGAAGGGAAAAACGGTGTGTTTACAAAATTTTCGTAAGAAACTGTTATTCCGGAAGCTTTTCTTCCTGCAGTCTGACTGCTTTCGTCAAAATAGCCTGGCATTACATTACCGTTAAAATAACATTGCTGCATTCCGGTTCCCACGCCTTCATTTTGCTGGTTAAACGCCACAAATATTTTTGATCCGGCACCAGGTTTATAATAGTTGTTTACAAAATTTACTTCTTTAGTACCGCCGTCAGTTGTTCTGCTTCCCCAATTATAAACAACATTGTTTGTAATGTCCATTTTTCCAGTATAAGCACCGCTTCCGTCAAGTCCGCCTCCTAAACTCCAGTTACGGCCATAACAGTGCGCTAAAAGATTATGATGAAAACTTCCAATGTCACCTCCTATGGTAGCGGCATAACCATGTTCTGTTCCGGCAGGATAATTTTGATGACCAGCGGCATTTAATGCTTCAGATATTAAGGTTCTTTGAAAAGTAATGTTTTTACCAGAACGTGAACTGAAAGCTTCGTCGATTGTCCAGCTTATTGAGCAGTGATCTATTATACTGTGATCTGCTCCGGTTAAACCCATTCCGTCAAAAGTAGGGCCACCCCCAACACGAACACGAATATTTTGAACTACTGCATCATTTCCGGTCACGCCAAAAGGAGCTGATTTTATACAAATACCTTTACCCGGAGCAGTCTGACCGGCAACCGTAACATAAGGCTGGCTTAAAACCAAACGTGAAGTAAGCTGAATAATTCCCGAAGTACTAAATACAATTGTTCTTGGACCAATGTCATTGGTTACGGCTTCACGTAAACTTCCCGGACCGCTGTCGTTTAAATTGGTTACGACAACGACTTTTCCGCCTCTTCCGCCTCGTGCAAAACGACCGTAACCTTCTGCGTCAGGAAAAGCAAGCTGTGCAGGACGAAAACGCCATAAATTGCCTTTTTCTACTGCATTGTTTGCTAAAACTTCGTCAATTCTCCAATAATAGGTTGTTCCGGTATAAAGTCCGTTAACCTGAAAAGTGGTATTGGCTAAACTTTGATTTCCTTTATATTCCGGTGATGATGTTGTGGCGGCCTCAACAGCTGCAGGATCTGTTCCGAAATAAACATTGTGCGATAAAGCATTTGCAGCAGCTGTCCATCCTAAAACCCGATTTTTTGAAGTTAATTCAACATGCTCATCGTTATGTTTTGGCGAAGGATTTGTTGCCTGATAAAAAATGTTTGGAGTATTTAATTCGAAACCATTTAAAATAAAGTTTTTTACATTTTCAGTTCCTGAAGTTTCAGCAGCAAATAAGAAAACTACATCGGTATCCGCATTTGCCTGAAATTTCAAATAGGTAGATTTAGCATCGGCTGTTTTTGTGGCTCTTACACTAGGAATTAAATTATCGACTACTAAGCTGCCGTCTATAGAAATGTCAATTGGGCTAAAGGTGTTGGTTGTTGGACTGTCTACAGCATTAAAAAAAGCTAATAAAGTGTGCTGTCCGGGAGCTAGTCCTGATATTCTAAGTTCAATTTGAGCACCCAGATTTGCGGTGTTCCCTTTTACTGTAAGTCCGTCGCAGACTAACCGGGCATAATAAGGAGCCTGTATTCCGGCTTTATACCAGTTGGTTCCCAGGGCATCTCCGTTATTTCCAACTCTCGTAACGGTAAAGGTTACTCCATTTTCAGTATAAGTGCTGGTATTTCCTGATCCTATTACCCAAGCGGTGTAATCAGGTTCGTTGACTTCGGCTTTTGGTCGGCCGGATTGGTCAAAATCAATTTTTACTACAGGATTTTGTGCAAAAAGTGCAGTAAATGTCATTGTAAGGCAGGCTAATGCCATTACATAACGTAATTTCATAGAGCTTTTAGACATAATGTTTTAGGTTAGTTAAGTAAAATCTAGGTTACTCTTTGTCATAAAATTATTTGTTTTCTAAATGTTGAAAATGATAATATTGGTCAGATATTACGTGTTGATTTAGAAATAACTCTATGATTATGAGTAATGTAAATATTGGGAATACTTAAAATAAAACTATCCTGCACTATCCTGTGAAAATGTGTTTTTTACACTTAATTGCATTTGTTTTTTAGTAAAGTGTACTTTTGTCTTAATTTTTTGCTTATTTATTTTTTGGAAACCAAATGAGAGAAAAGCAGAAAAGGGCAGGAATGAAGGTATCTTGTATACAATTGGGGATGAAAAATGAAATAGAAATGGAAATGAAAAAACAGGAAATTAGAAATGAAAAATGATTTTAATTTTTAGAGATATCATTTTTAAATAAAAATCCTAATCCCATATTTTTGAGCATTTTCTTTTCAAAGTTCCAGAAGAATTTAAACTGTCCAAAAACGGTTCCAATTGCAACCAGTAAAACCTGATAAATAGGAAAAATAATTATTAAACGAATTAAGGTAAACCAGCCTCCAAAATCTTCTTTAGTAATACCCAGCCAAACGCAGAATGGTTTAGACAGCCAGGCAGAAGCTGATCCAGTGATAGCAAAAACGGTAAGTATAATAATGGCTTGTAAATTTGAGGTAATTCCCCAGCGTTTTTTTAATCTATTCATTGTTATTTGTAATGATTACAAATATAGTATATTATCTTGAAGGAACGTTACCCCAAAGCTTTTGTTTGTAAGTATTTTGAAAATAAATCATATAATTATAAATTAGATAATTTACTTCATATCCGTAATGAATGTCTGGTCTGTAGTTTATTGACATTTCGTATAAATTTGGATTATAACGCTGCGGCTGTAAGACACGATTATTCCATTCTGTTACGTACAAATAGTTTTTATTTTCAAGGTATTGCAAAGAATAATAATTTCTTGGGTATGCTCTTGATGCAAGCCAGGTGCTAAAACCATTATCGATAATTATTACTTCATATTCAAGAGAATCATTTGCAATTCTAACCGTATCGTTTATTTTTTTTGCCGAAGCAGTATCACTACTGGCAATAGTCTGCGAGGTTGTCGAACACGCAATTATAATAAGCAGAAGGATTAATATGGAAATATATTTTTTCATAACTTTTCTTGAAGATTTAAAGTTACGATTTATTGAGGAAAGAGAAATGTTATTTAACAGTTTGTAAAGAGGTTAGCTTATATAATCAAAAAAGCTGTTTGTTTTACAAACAGCTTTTTTGATTATTTATAAATGAGGCTAAACACTCAGTATCTTAGAATCTCAGCACATTAGTTACTTTATTTGCTTCCAAACAATTTACCAATAAATCCTGCAATACCGCCTTTACTTTTGGTAACTACAAGAACATCGGCAACATCTAGTTTTCCGTCGTTGTTTTGGTCAAGTCCAAATTGAACTCCATATTTTGAAATTGTATCCATAATTCCAGACGCTTGCGTACTGTTTCCAGAAATAGAATTGATTATATCTGAAATTTGAAAACTGCTGTCGTTTGGATCTTTTGCTTTATTAACCAGCGAGCCTAAAATCTGCGGAATTAAACTAGAAGCAACACCTGATGAAGCAGTACTGCTTAAACCAAATTTTTCTCCTAAATTTCCGGATAATTGTTGTGTGATCTGCTGTACAACAGGATTTGAACTGTCAATAGGTGAATTTCCATGAAATAATCCGGCAAGTTGTTCACCTCCGCCTTCTGAAGCAATTTTTTTTAAGCCTTCAAAAATAGAACTGCTGGTTTCATTTATTACGGCTTCGTTATGTTCATTTGGGACAGCGGCATTGTTTGTAACAGCATCGCCTCCATATTGCTGTACTAATTGGGTTAATTGTTCAAACATGATTTCGATAAATTAGGGATTAGAAATCAAATTTAGTCAAAAAAAGAAAGGGATTTAGCAAACGATGTTAATAAATGTTTTTCAAATAATTTATTTATAAGTAGTTATGTTTTTTTTGTCTACTTATTTGACTTTAAATAGGAATCAATAGTAAATATAGTTTTCGGTATTTTTACTCCGCACCAAGTGTTTATGTTTTCAGGATTAAATCCAGGACAATTATTAGTTTTCTTTTTAGGAAAAACCAGTACATCATTATTAAATTTGCTTAGGTTGTAATAATAATTAGTGCAATCTTCTCCATATCTCCATACATCACTTGAACCATCATTTTTTACAGTTTCTTTAAAAGTAAAAATTGAAGACTGCTTTGGTATAAAATATTCTTTTTCGATAATAAGCGAAAATGTATTTGCTAAGATAGTTGTGCAGTATAAAATAATTGTACCTGTTAATACTATCAAAAGGATAATCCATTTATAAACAGATTTTTTTGTATCAATTTTCATAATTACAAGATTGTGCGTCAAAACTAATTAAAAAGAAAGGGATTTACTGCAAATAAGCAGTAAATCCCTTTAATAGATTTATTTGTTTTTTTGATATTTAACTCAACAAAGTAATAATTTGTGAAGCTAATTCAGTACCAATTCTGTCTTGTGCTTCTCCTGTTGCAGCTCCAATGTGAGGAGTTAAAGAGATTTTAGAATGCATTAAGATTGCCATTTCTGGTTTTGGCTCACTTTCGAAAACGTCTAAACCAGCGAAAGCTACTTTTCCTGAATCTAAAGCTTTTACTAAAGCTACTTCATCAATAACACCGCCGCGAGCACAGTTTACAATTCCAACTCCGTCTTTCATGATTGCAAGTTCTTTTTCTCCAATGATGTAACCATCCTGAGCAGGAACGTGTAATGTAATGAAATCAGCTTCTTTAAATAAAGATTCTAAAGATTGAGAAACGATTGTAGTCGTGATAGACTGTCCGTCGAAAAATTCAACTTTTATGTCTACCTGAGGAATAAAGCTGTCAGCAGCGATAACTTTCATACCAAGACCAAGCGCCATTTTTGCAGTAGCTTGTCCGATACGTCCAATACCAACAATACCAAGAGTTTTTCCTCTTAATTCAACTCCGTTTGCATACGCTTTTTTCAAACCGTCAAAGTTAGAATCTCCTTCAAGAGGCATATTTCTGTTAGAATCATGTAAGAAACGAACACCAGAAAATAAGTGTCCAAATACCAATTCAGCAACAGATTCTGAAGATGAAGCAGGAGTATTAATTACATGAATTCCTTTGCTTTTAGCATAATCAACATCGATGTTATCCATACCAACACCACCACGTCCGATGATTTTGATACCAGGACAAGCGTCGATAATATCTTTACGAACTTTAGTCGCACTGCGCACTAAAATTACGTCTACATTATTTTCATTAATAAAGTTAGCTACTTGTTCCTGAGCTACTTTTGTAGTTATAACTTCAAATCCGCCTTTTTCTAAGGCTAGAATTCCACTTTTAGAAATTCCGTCATTTGCTAATACTTTCATTGTGTGTTTATTGTTTATTTGGTTAATCGTATAAAAGTTTAACTGTTTATTCGTTTAATTGTTTAATCGATGAACCAAGTATTATATTTTTTTTTTTTTGATTTAGGAGCTAATCCCGCTATTCGTTACAATCTTTTTTGTTTTTAAAGAAAAAACAAAAAAGGATTTCCACTTCTATCGGGGCTGGAATTTAAAGTTTCAATAAGTATTTTCGATTAAACAATTAACCGAATAACCGATTAAGCCTTTTTAAACTTTAGATTCCAATGCTTTCATTACATCAACTAAAACCTGAACACTTTCGATAGGCATAGCGTTGTAAATAGAAGCTCTGTAACCACCAACAGAACGGTGTCCCGGCAATCCAGAAATTCCTGCAGCTTTCCATAAAGCGTCAAAAGTTTCAGTATGCTCAGGGTTGTTTAATAAGAAAGTAACGTTCATTTTAGAGCGATCTTCTACATTAGCAGCACCTTTAAATAATGGGTTTCTGTCGATTTCAGCGTAAAGTAAATCTGCTTTTGCGTTGTTTAATTTTTCAACAGCAGCAATTCCGCCTTTAGCTTTAATCCATTGTAATGTTAGTAGTGAAACATATACAGCAAATACAGAAGGAGTATTGTACATACTTTCTGCTTTGATATGCTTAGCATAATCTAACATACTAGGAATTGTTCTTCCGTTTTTGCCTAAGATTTCTTCTTTAACCACAACAAGAGTTGTTCCTGCAGGTCCCATATTTTTTTGAGCTCCGGCATAGATTAAATCGAATTTAGAAAAATCCAATTCACGAGAGAAAATATCAGAACTCATATCGCACACTACTGGAATGTTAGTCGATGGGAATTCCTGCATTTGAGTTCCAAAAATAGTATTGTTGCTTGTACAGTGAAAATAATCAGCATCGGCTGGTATTTCGTATCCTTTTGGAATATAAGTATAATTGTCATCTTTTGAAGAGCCTACGATAACAGTTTCTCCAAAAAGTTTAGCTTCTTTAATAGCCGCAGTTGCCCACGTTCCTGAATCTAAATAAGCTGCTTTTCCGTTTTCTTTCATTAAGTTATAAGGAGCCATCAAGAATGCAGTACTTGCACCACCTTGTAAAAACAAAGCCTGATATCCTTTTCCCTGAAGTCCTAATAATTCTAAAGCCAGCGAACGAGCTTCATCCATAACAGCCACAAAATCTTTGCTTCGGTGCGAAATTTCAAGAATAGATAATCCTGAATCATTAAAATTTAAAACTGCTTTTGATGCTTTTTCAAAAACTTCCTGAGGTAAAATACTAGGTCCTGCGCTGTAGTTGTGTTTTTTCATGGTTGTTGTTAATAGTCGAAAAATTTGTCGAAAAATTTAAAGATGCAAATTTCGGTAATAGGAGCTGAAAAAGCGATAAATAATTCGAAATAATTAAACATTTTTTTACTTTGTTGTTAACAAAAACGTTATAGTATCAACGTTATCTGCATAATCCCACAATTGAGGATTTTGGGTCTGCCCAAACGAAACACTATTTTCGATTAAATTATTGCTTACGATGCATTGAATTTGTTCTTCCTCGGCTTTAAGGCGGGATTTTAAATCTTCAAGATTTTCGTAGTATTCAAAGAAAACGCTAGAAATAGGCGAGGCGTAGCTTGAATCTTCTTTTAAGGTAAGGAAACCATTATCGGTCAGTTTAAAATTACTCATTAAGAAAACCGCTTTATTATAATCGTAATTATTAGCGTATTTTTCATAATGTATAACGTCCTGATACTTAAAAACAGCCTGAAAGAAATTTTCAAAAGAATAGTCTTTAGGAACAAAAAGTTTAGAAACATTTCGGCATCCTAAACCAAAATATCTAAAAATATCTTCACCTAAAGCTTCTAATTCTTCTTTGGTTTCTTTTCCGTTTAAAACAGCTGCCGAATTTCTGTTTTTTCGAATAATCGAAGGTTTATCTTTAAAATAATATTCAAAATAACGAGCGGTATTGTTGCTTCCGGTAGCGATTACTGTGTCGAAATTTTCCAGTTTACCTTCCACGAAAGTGATTTTATCTTTTAAATTTTCATCAACAGCGATTAAATACTTAGCTAAAAACGGCAGTAAATGCTGATCGTTTGAAGAAGTTTTTACTAATGCTTTGTTTCCGGTAATTAAAACAGATAAAAAATCATGAAAACCAACTAACGGAATATTTCCGGCCAAAATCAAAGCAACAGTCTTTTCTTTTTGATTGGCGCTAAAATCATATTTAGAAATCCATTTGGTAATGTTTTCGTCTGTTAGAGCATCTGCCCATGATTTTACGGCAAAATAAACCTGCTCCGGTGTGTACCAGCCGTTATGGGACTGTGATAAATGTATAAGTTTTTCGAAATCATCAAAAAAGATATCATTGTATAAAACGTCAGACTTTCTTGCAGAAGCACCTTCAGAAAACTGACTTAAAAATTTTCCTAATTCAACAAAAACACTTTTTTTTGTTTCTAATGTCATAATGTTTGTTTATGAATTGTTTTGATTGTAATTTTGCACAAAAATAAGCATAATTAAGTCGAAAGTCAAAAGTCATAAAGTCAAAAGCTATGCTTGTCTTTATTTTGACTTTAGAACTTTAAGACTTTTAACCTTAAGATTAATAAACGATGGCAATAATTATAACTGACGAATGCATAAACTGCGGGGCCTGCGAACCAGAATGCCCAAATACAGCAATATATGAAGGAGCGGATGACTGGAGATATAAAGACGGAACAAGTCTTTCTGGAACTGTAATTTTACCTGACGGAACTGAAGTTGATGCAGATGATGCACAAACTCCAATTTCTGATGAAATTTATTATATCGTTCCAGGAAAATGTACAGAATGTAAAGGTTTTCATGATGAACCTCAATGTGCAGCTGTATGTCCTGTTGATTGTTGTGTGCCAGATGATAACCACGTAGAAGATGACGAAACTTTGTTAAACAGACAAGCGTTTCTGCACGGTGAATAATAAATCTTTTTGATTTAATGATATAGAAATCCTGAGTTTTACTCAGGATTTTTTTTACCCTGATATCAGGTATTTGTAAAAGTTAGTTTATTGATAACGAGTGTTTTATTTTTTAGGGTGTTGCTTTAATGTTAAAAAAACAATACTTTAGTTGAAAATTTAACAAGCTTATGAGGAGAAGTATACTTTTATTTTTTGTTTTGTTTAGTGTTGGTGTTTTCTCACAAAATGAAGAGTACTCTATTTTTGTGCGAGATATAGAAACGTTACTGCCTATCGAAAATGCTGCTGTTGTAATAATGAAAACCAAACAGATTTTATTAAGCAATGAAGAAGGTAAGGTAACTTTTATGCTTACGGGCGGTTCTAATGTTCAGGTTTCTCAAACGGATTATGAGGATGCGACTGTACGCTGGACATCATTAAATGGAGATCAAAAATTTGTTATTTATTTAAAGAGTAAAAACAATAAATTGGACGAAGTGGTTTTGTCCAGAGAAGATCCGGAAAAAATACTGCAGAAATTAGTTTCAAATTCTACCAAAAAAATCAGCATTTCGCATAGACAAAAAGTATATGTAAGGGAGTTTTTTATGCTCAATAATCAGTATTCTTATTATAATGACGGATTGGTTAATTTTCAATTCGATAAAAATAATAATGCAACCACTTTGCTTGTTGAACAAAACAGGTCATACGGATTGTTGGAAACTGATATAAGTGCTGACTTGAGAGGATATGATTTGAATAATATCATGAAAAATTATTCTGATTTTAAATATTTTGATCCGTTATTGGATTCAAAAACAAAAAAAGGATATGATTTTGTTATTAGAGGACACGCTAAAAATAAAGATTATTATGTAATGTATGTTACACCTCTTGATAAAGCGAAGGAAGCTGTAGATAATTTTGAGATTGTGTACGATCCTGTAAAAAAGCTTATTATGGGTTTTACAATAGATATTACGCCTCAAAATCTTGATAAAATTGAAGAGAAAACAACGGTAAACTCAAAAAACATTACAAAGTCTTCTGTAAAAGTCGATTATAGATTTGACGGACAGGATTATTATCTGCTGAATTCAAATGAAGAAATTGCCTATAACCTTATGTTAAAAGACGAGGTTAAGAAAATTCAGGTGAGAAATAGCTTTGTGACCACGAGTTTTAACAGACAGAATTTTACTTATAGTGAAAGCGATGTTTTTAAAGAGAAATCACTCTTTAATAAAAAGAATAAAATCTTGACAAATTATTGGGATATTTCGGGTTTTACAGCAACTGATGAAGAAAAAGCAATTGTAAATTCGTTAGAATTTAAGTTGTAATTGTAGACTTTTTTGTAAAATGTAAACTGTGAAATGTCTTTTGGATATAAAAAAATCCTGAACTATTGTTCAGGATTTTTTGTTTTCTAGTGTATGTAAAATGTATTGTCAGGCTGAACAATTCATAAGCTTTGTGAGAAACTTAGAAATTAAATCCAAGTCTGGCATAGTAATATGCACCGCTGAAGCCCATTTGTACAGCGTCCCAATAACCTCCGGCTTCAGTATTTCCTTGTTCATCTTGTTTCGTTGGGTACACATTAAATAAGTTATTGCTTCCAATGCTTAGCTTTAAACTTTTGCTTAATTGATAACCCAAAGTCAAATCTGTAACCAATCTTGGATTGTAAACATCATCTTCATCACCATAATCAACTAAAACTACTTTGCTGAAACGGGTAAAAGCTAATCCTGCATCGAATTTATTTTTAGCATAATTTAAATTTAAAGCAAATTTATTATCAGGTGCAGAGGCTAGTAAAAAGGCTTTTTCTCTTTTTCCAAAGAAAGTAGCTTCGTCCAGAGGACCATTTTTTACTTTGTCAATTTTCATGTCATTTATATTTCCTACCAAAGTGGCGTTCAATTGACCAAAATCAAATGCTTTTTTCCAGGAGAAAACCAAATCTAAACCATGAGTGCTTGTATCAACTCCGTTAGCAAAAAACTGTGCTTCTGAAACGCCTAAGTTTAAAGACTCGGCATCAAAATATCCTGTAAGTACAATACGGTCTTTTACCTTAATATAGTAACCGTCGACAGTTGCAGTAAAATCTCCAAAAGAAGCTGTAAAACCTAAAGAAGCATTAACTGCTTTTTCTTCGTTTAACTTGCTGATTCCAAAAGCTCTTGTAACTTCACTGTCATTTGGAGCCAATAAAACTTCGGTTGCACCGCTTGCATTAAAGTTGGTGAAACGTAAATTGTAATAAATTTGTGCTAAAGAAGGCGCACGGAAACCAGTGCTCACAGATCCTCTTAAGTTAATATGCTTGTTTATTTTTAATCTTGATGCTAATTTTCCGTTTACGGTGCTTCCAAAATCGCTGTAATTTTCAAAACGTACTGCTCCGCTTACCATTAAAGCCTCTGTAATATCCAATTCTCCATCTGCATATAAAGAGAAGTTCGTACGGTTTTTATTAACCTCATTGGCAGGACTGTATCCTGGGAAACCTTGCGAACCGCCTGGTCTTGGTATTGTTGGTGAAGAAGTAGGATCTGAAGGATCGTAATCTGGATTAGGAACCGTTGGCGGACTTTGAGTCGCTGGGTCGGTTATAGGCTGGCCATTTGTGTCATAAGTAGCATAAGAACCTTCTTCGCCGGCAAAAATCTTAAACTGTTCAACTCTAAATTCAGTTCCAAATGCGATGTTGAAACCGCTAAGAACGCTGTCATAGTTTTTAGAAATGTCAAAATTAGTCGTGTTTTGAAGTAAACTGTGACCTCCAGCGTCAAATTCATGTGGAGATTTTTCTTCAAGAGAAGCATTTATAGTTCCCTTAATGTCGTATTGAAATTTATTTTTTCCAAAAGTGTTGCTTAAATCAAATTTCCATCCTCCGCCAGATTCTGTTCTAATTCCTGCAGCAACCGAGTTGTCATTAATTTTTGAAGTAATTCTTGGTGTGTAACCTCCCGGATAAACTGATTCTACGACTCTTTCGCCATCATTTCTGGTAAAAGCATACGCATCAGTATCTCTAAAATTGCTTCCTCCAAAAGCATAAAATTCAGTTTTGTCAGCAATTGGAACAGCAAGATTAACAAAGAGATTAACGCCCTGCATTTCTGCATCACCAAAACCTTTTCTAAAATCGTAAGCTGGTCTCAGAGTTTTATTTTTATTTAAAAATTCTCCCGTAAAATTGGCATAACCGCCTTTTGTTCCTAATGCAACGCCATAATTGGCGGCAACTCTTACAGAACCTCCGTCAAAATCCTGATCTTTTCCGTATGAATTTCCGTTTCCATGCTGATCTAATCTATATCCTTTTGTGTTTGGAGTTCCCGGCAGGAAATCGCCTTTTGCATTTGTGTTAAAAACTCCATACGTAACAGAACCCGTAAGTTCGTTTACATTATCATTGGTAACGATATTGATAACACCTGCAATTGCATCAGAACCGTATTGAGCCGCTGCACCGTCACGCAGAATTTCGATTCTTTTAATAGAAGCTGCCGGAATTGCATTTAAGTCGGTTCCGGTATTTCCACGTCCGCGGGTTCCAAATAAATTAATTAAAGACGATTGGTGTCTTCTTTTTCCATTAATTAAAACTAAAGTCTGGTCAGGTCCCATTCCTCTTAATGAAGCAGGATCTACGTGGTCGGCACCATCAGAACCCGATTGTTTATTGGCATTAAATGAAGGTGCTACATACTGCAGTAATTGATTGATTTCGATTTTCCCGCTTTGTGTTGTAACCTCTTTTACGTTAATAACATCAATAGGAACGGCAGAGTTTACAACGGTTCTTTTGGTATTTCTGGAACCTACTACTACAACGTCACTCAAAATCTGTCCGCCGCTTTCATCTAAAGTGATATTCATTTTATCCGAAGCTGTTTTTTCGATTGAAGCAAAACCAACATAACTGAAAATTAATACTGCTCCTTCTTTTACTTTAATTTTAAATCCTCCTTCAAAATCGGTTGAGACGCCATTTGAAGTTCCTTTTTCAACAATATTAACTCCAGGAAGCGGTGAACCTGCTTTGTCTCTAACGATACCCGATACTTCTTTCTGCGCAAAAAGAAATGCTGAATTCAGCATCAATAAAAATAATGCAATCTTTTTCATGGTTATTGGTTTTTTGGTTTGTTTTTTGTTGGAAATTTTTATAAAATTACTATTATTTAACAAAAACTTAATAAAAAGTTTAAAAATTTTTAAGAATAGCCTTAAAATTATATTAATGCACATTTTTACTTCGGTTAAGAGGTATTAAATCTTATATTTGCAAAATTTTAAAGCCAAAAAATATCATTTTGGCAGAAACGAAAAATAAAAACGTAAATCATAAATCATTACAATACAATTGTTAATGACCAGACCTGATAGTTCAGTGTCGAATAAAATAAACAGAAACAAGAAATGAAAGCAGGAATTGTAGGATTGCCAAATGTTGGAAAATCAACATTATTTAATTGTTTATCTAATGCAAAAGCGCAGAGTGCGAACTTTCCATTTTGTACTATCGAACCTAATATTGGTGTTGTAAACGTTCCAGATCCAAGAATCAACAAGTTAGAGGAATTGGTAAAACCAGAACGCGTTCAAATGGCAACTGTAGATATCGTAGATATTGCAGGTTTGGTAAAAGGAGCAAGTAAAGGAGAAGGTCTTGGAAACCAGTTTTTAGGAAACATTAGAGAGTGTAATGCTATCATTCATGTTTTACGTTGTTTTGATAATGACAATATTGTACACGTTGACGGAAACGTAAACCCAATTCGTGACAAAGAAACAATTGATATCGAATTGCAGTTAAAAGATTTAGAAACAGTCGAAAAACGTTTAGAAAAAGTAAAACGTGCTGCAAAAACCGGAAATAAAGAAGCTCAGGCAGAAGAAGCATTATTAAACAGAATTAGAGAAGCTCTTTTACAGGCAAAATCTGCAAGAACAATTGTTCCTCAAAACAATGATGAAGAAGTTCTTATGGAAGCTTTCCAATTAATTACGGCAAAACCAGTTTTATACGTTTGTAACGTTGACGAAAGCTCTGCTGTAAACGGAAACAAATATGTTGATCAGGTTCGTGAATTAGTAAAAGATGAAGAGGCTGAAGTGATTGTACTTTCAGTAGGAGCAGAAGCTGATATTACAGAATTAGAAAGCTACGAAGAGCGTCAGGTTTTCCTTGAAGACATGGGATTGGAAGAGCCGGGAGCATCTGTTTTAATTCGTGCTGCTTACAAATTATTAAAACAGCAGACTTACTTTACAGCTGGTGTAAAAGAAGTTCGTGCCTGGACAATCAATATTGGAGCAACTGCACCGCAAGCAGCTGGAGTTATCCATACAGATTTTGAAAAAGGATTTATCCGTGCAGAGGTAATTTCATACGATGATTACGTTCAGTATGGTTCTGAAGCAAAAGCAAAAGAAGCTGGAAAATTCAGAGTTGAAGGAAAAGAATATATCGTAAAAGATGGTGATGTAATGCATTTCCGTTTTAACGTTTAATTTTTTTCTTTAGAAAATAGAGTAAAGAAGAAAGATAATAGAAAAAACTGCTGGAGGAATTCAGCAGTTTTTTTATGCTTGAAAAGCAAAGTTATCTTTTGTCAGGCTGAGCGAAGTCGAAGCTCACGTAAAGATTGTCGATTCTTTTTGTTGCTTTTCGTATTGTTATTGCTTCGTTCCTCGCAATGACAAAAAATCCGTTTAAATCCGCGCTTTCGCGAAAGCGAATCAGTAAAATCCGCGTCCCATTTTGCAAACAAATTAACTGCTTAAAAATTTTTGGCTCAAAAATTGGTTAGTAAAAAATTAACCAATTACTAATCTAAAATCAACCAATTAAAATGCTGAAAAAATCATTCAAAATTCTGGGCTGGACGCTTTTCGGAATTTTCAGTTTCCTTGCTTTGTATGTTACATCTGTTTTAATTATTTCAAAAATTACGGTGAATTCGGATGTCGCAAAAGTCGAAGAACAAAACGCAGTTCCAATTTACATTCTTTCAAACGGAGTCCATACTGATATTGTGGTTCCAATAAAAAATGAGATTAAAGACTGGCGAAGCGAAATTCAATTTAATCAAACCCAATCAAAAGATTCTTTAATGAATTATATCGCTTTTGGCTGGGGAGATAAAGGCTTTTATCTTGAAACTCCAGAATGGGCAGATTTAAAAGCAAGCACAGCGTTTAAAGCTGCGTTTGGAATCAGTTC
This sequence comes from Flavobacterium sp. 22659, assembly GCF_052044235.1. Classification (NCBI taxonomy): domain Bacteria; kingdom Pseudomonadati; phylum Bacteroidota; class Flavobacteriia; order Flavobacteriales; family Flavobacteriaceae; genus Flavobacterium; species Flavobacterium sp. 22659. Next base: position 104,168 of record NZ_JBQEMU010000004.1, on the reverse strand, counting down.
ATCGGCTGTACATGCTACATTTTTTAAGCAGTTGAGAGAAGGCGATGATTGTAAACGTATTTTAGTTTCAAAAGATGATTATCAAGAGTTAGTAAACTATATTTCAAATAGTTTTAGTGATCCAGTTCATCCCGAATGGATTCAGGGACACAGCTACGGAAAAAAAGATGCCTTTTATGAAGCCAAAGGAAGTTATAGTCTTTTCTATACCTGCAATACTTGGGCAAATAACGCTTTGAAAGCGGCCAATCAAAAAGCAAGTTTATGGACCGTTTATGATAAAGGGATTTTCTATCATTATAAATAATGCATAAATACAGTCCCTATGGGGATATTCTTCAAATGTTAGTTTTTTAGTTACCAATGTCAAATCTCTACGAGATTATTTCATGATGTATATTGTTAATTCAAATTATGGAATTAAATGTTGGTAACTAAAAATATGTTTCCAGTACATTTATTCCGTTAGGAATTAAATATCGGCAGATGGAAAAAATATAAAATTCCATTAAAAAACGAGAATTCAAGATTTTTTATTATTGCGTAAATTTGAGAGAATATCAAATTAATCAGCAGATGAAAATCAAAAATATCTTTAAAAAAATATGGTTTCTATTAAAGAATACTTTTTTAGAATTTAATGATGACAACGCTATTAAGCTCAGCGCGGCATTATCGTATTATACGATATTTGCACTTCCTCCGCTGTTAATTATTATCATTACTATTTGTGGTTTCTTTTTTGGAGAAGATGCAGTAACCGGCCAGCTGTATGGTCAAATAAATGGAATGGTGGGAAATAGCGCCGCAATTCAAATTCAGGAAGCTATAAAAAATGTGCAATTGTCTGGAGACAATATGTTTGCAACTGTATTTGGAATCGTAATGCTGTTAATTGGAGCATCTGGAGTTTTTGCTGAAATACAAAGTTCTATTAATTTTATTTGGGGATTACGCGCAAAACCAGATAAAGGTATTAAGAAATTCATTCAGAATCGATTAATGTCCTTTTCAATGATAGCATCTGTAGGCTTTTTAATGCTGGTGAGTTTACTCGTAAATACAACATTAGATTTAGTGAGTTCGAGATTAAAAATCTACTTTCCGGAAAGTACCGTTTATTTGTTTTATGTTGTTAATGTAGTGATTGTACTGGCAAGTATAACACTGCTTTTTACTATAATTTTCAGGACTTTACCAGACGGAAAAATAAGATGGAAAGATGCTTTTATAGGATCAGGAGTTACTGCGGTACTATTTATGATCGGGAAGTTTGCGATAGGTTTTTATTTAGGAAGTTCAACTGTAGCTTCTGTTTATGGAGCGGCGGGATCTGTAATAATTATTTTAGTTTGGGTTTATTATTCGGCAATTATTCTGTATTTTGGAGCAGAATTTACTAAAGTATATGCAAAGTCTTACGGCGGTAAAATTTACCCAAATGAATATTCAGTTGAAATTCAAAAAGAAATTTTTGAAATAGAAAATAATTAAAGAACCGCAGCAGATTAAAAAAACATTTTAATCCTCTTAATCTGTGGCAAAAAACAAATACCACATATGAAAATAATTGCCTTTGGAGGAAGTAACAGTAAGCAGTCAATCAACAAACGTTTAGCCACTTACGCGTCAAGTTTATTTGAAAATGCAGAAGTTGAGGTTTTAGATCTTAATGATTTTGCAATGCCTGTATTCAGCGTAGATCTTGAAAAAGAAATAGGTCAGCATGAAGTGGCGCAGGCATTCCTTAATAAACTTAAAGAAGCTGATATTCTGGTTGTTTCAATGGCAGAAAATAACGGAAATTATTCTGTTGCTTTCAAGAATGTTTTCGATTGGAGTTCAAGAATTGAAAAAGATGTTTTTCAGCATAAACCAATGTTATTATTATCAACCTCTCCAGGCGGCAGAGGAGGTGCATCTGTTTTGGGAATTGCCCAAACTCTTTTCCCTCGTTATGGGGCAGAAATTAAAGGAAGTTTCTCATTACCAGCATTTGGCTCGAATTTTGATTTACAGGAAAATAAAATTTCTAACGTTGAGTTAGATAATGAACTGAAAAACATTATTAAATCAAATTTTTAAATGCCACAAAAAAAGTTTGCCCTTATTTTCCTTTTATTAAATAGCATTTTTATCAATTTTACGTTTTCTCAAAAGATTAGCGAAGTCGATAAAATAGTTGCAAAATATCCTAAAAGTTTTGACAGCACCGAAAAGTTAGCAGAAAGAATCGAAAAAGATTTTGATTCAGATGCTGAGCGTGCACGCGCTATTTACGGCTGGATTGCCTTTAATATAAGATACGATTATAATGCGTATTTGAATCCGCCGAGAGTGCAGGGATTTAGTTATTCTACAGAAGCAGAAAAACAGCGTAAAATCAAACAATTAAATGATAACCTCATTCAGAAAGCTTTCAAATCAAAGAAAGCAGTTTGTGAAGGTTTTACGGCTTTGTATCAGCATTTGGCTTCTCTAATGGGAATTAAATGCGAAATAATCCGCGGCGATTCTAAAATTTCAGTTAGAGATATCGGAAGAAAAACGACTTCGTCCAATCATGCCTGGAATATGGTTTTGATCGATAAAAAATGGCGCTTAATTGATGTAACCTGGGGACAAGGTTATTATGACAGCAGCAAAGGCAGAATGGTAAACGATTTTAATCCAGTTTATTTTGACACAGATCCAGATTACTTTTTTGCCAAACATTTTCCAGATTCCGGAACTTATTTAGGTGAAAGATTAAGTAAAGACGATTTTCTAAACGGTCCATTGATTTACAATACCACAATCGAAAAAGATTATAAAATTAAATCACCGGATTCTGGTATAATTGAAGCCAGAAATGGAGATAAGATTACGGTAGAAATCAAAAATCTCTCAAAATCTAATCAGGTTTTTTATTTAAATAAAAAGAATCAGCCGGTTAAAGTTCAAAACCCAAAAGAAAAACGAGGAGGGTTAGAATTTCAAATTACTATAGATAACAATATTGGAGATTATATAACTGTTTTTGCAGATACAAACAGTGTTGTTTCTTTTAAAGTAGTTTCAAAATAATTTATTTAAGGATTGTACAATTTTCATGTTTTCTGAAATTGCCGTATCTTAGCAAGAATGATTCGAATTTGAACACTATGGAAGCGACTTTTCTGAAATCGATCTTAGATAATGATTTCTACAAATTTACAATGCAGCATGCTGTAATTAAACTTTTTCCAAAAGCAAAAGTTCGTTACGGATTTATAAATCGTGGTAAACATATCTTTCCGGAAGGATTTGCAGATTTACTTCGACGTTCAGTTGATGCATTGTCTGAACTTCGTTTAACAAAAGAAGAGAAAAGTTATTTAGCTCATTATTGCCCTTATCTTGACCCAACCTATTTAGATTTTCTGCAAGGATATAGTTTTGATCCGTCTGAAGTTCAGATTAGTCAGGAAGGTTCAGAAATTTCAGTAACAGTAGAAGGTTATTGGTACAGAACTATTTTATGGGAAGTTCCTTTGATGGCCTTGATTTCGGAACTTTTTTATAAATCAAATCATTTAATTCGTTTAAATGATGAAGCCATAAAAGAGCTGACAAAAGAGAAAATTGATAATTACAATAAATTAGGAGTTTCGATTTTAGAATTTGGAACAAGAAGACGTCATTCTTACGATGTTCATGATTTAGTAAATGAAACTTTAAGAACCTACGGTGGAAACAGTTTTATTGGAACCAGCAACGTACACTTTGCAATGGTTAATAATAGAAGGCCTTTGGGAACTCACGCTCATGAATGGTTTATGTTTCATGCTGCACAATATGGTTTTCAGGTAGCGAATTTTATAAGTCTTGAAAACTGGACAAAAGTCTACGGAGGTGATCTCGGAATTGCTTTAACAGATACTTATACTACAGAAATATTTTTCAACCAATTTGATAAAAAATATTCCAAACTTTTTGACGGCGTTCGACATGACAGCGGCGATCCAATTGAGTTTGCCCAAAAAGTAATTTCTCATTATACCAAAATGGGAATTGATCCAAAATCAAAAGTTATTGTTTTTTCAGATTCACTCAATTACGATAAAGTAAAAAAGATTGTTGATTTCTGTCAGGACAAAATAAAAATGTCATTTGGAATAGGGACAAATTTCACCAACGATGTTGGACTTCCAGCCATGAATATGGTTATAAAATTAACCGATACAAAACCTGATAATATACATTGGCAGGGAGTTGTTAAACTTTCTGACGAGAAAAACAAAAACACAGGAACGCCCGAAATGATTGCTTTGGCAAAAGAAGTACTGGGAATCAAATAGTATTTTTTTTGACAAAAAAGCAGTTTTTTATAATTTTACCGCCCATTTTATTTTAAAATCAATTTAAATAGATTTTAAACTGTTATTATTCATAACAAAAAGAAAATACGCTTTCATTTTTTGCTAAGAAATGGTACATTAGCAAAAAATCCTAAATTCATATATGCTAGAGCAAAATCAATATACCGAAGATAATATTCGTTCACTTGATTGGAAAGAACATATCCGTATGCGTCCGGGAATGTATATCGGAAAACTTGGAGACGGTTCTTCTCCAGATGATGGTATTTATATTCTATTAAAAGAGGTTTTAGATAACTGTATCGATGAGTTCGTAATGGGCTCTGGAAAAACTATTGAGGTAACGATAAAAGATAAAACGGTTTCGGTTCGTGATTACGGACGTGGAATTCCGTTGGGGAAAGTGGTCGATGTAGTTTCGAAAATGAACACAGGAGGAAAGTACGATTCTAAAGCTTTCCAGAAATCAGTTGGTTTGAATGGTGTCGGAACAAAAGCGGTAAATGCGCTTTCTACTTATTTCCGTGTAGAATCAGTTCGTGATGATAAACAAAAAGCGGCAGAGTTTTCCGGCGGGAATTTAGTTTCAGAAGAAGATGTAATCGATACTACAAAACGTAAAGGAACAAAAGTAACTTTTACGCCAGACGAAACAATTTTCAAAAACTATAAATTCCGTTTAGAATACGTTATCAAAATGGTTAAAAACTATTGTTACTTAAACAATGGTTTGACAATTATTTTCAATGGAGAAAAATATTATTCAGAAAACGGACTTCGTGATTTATTAGAAGAAACAATCAGCGAAGAAGATTTAGAATATCCAATTATACACTTAAAAGAGCATGATATCGAGGTTGCGCTTACACACAGTAAAACGCAGTACAGCGAAGAATATCACTCTTTTGTGAACGGTCAGAACACAACGCAGGGAGGAACGCACTTAGCGGCCTATCGTGAAGCGGTTGTAAAAACGATTCGTGAGTTTTATAATAAGAATTTCGAAGCATCAGACGTTCGTAAATCGATTGTAAGTGCGATTAGTATTAAAGTAATGGAACCGGTTTTTGAGTCTCAGACCAAAACAAAATTAGGTTCTACAGATATGGGTTCTGATGATGGAACGCCAGCAGTTTCTGTTCGTACTTTCGTAAACGATTTTATCAAAACCAAGTTAGATAATTATCTGCATAAAAATCCAACAACTGCGGATGCTTTATTGCGTAAAATTCTGCAGGCAGAACGTGAGCGTAAAGAATTATCGGGAATTAGAAAACTGGCGACAGATCGTGCTAAAAAAGCTAATCTTCACAATAAAAAATTAAGAGACTGCCGCGCGCATCTTCCTGATACCAAAAACCCAAGAAACTTAGAAAGCACACTTTTTATTACCGAGGGAGATTCGGCTTCCGGATCGATTACAAAGTCGCGTGACGTGAATACACAAGCAGTTTTCAGTTTGCGTGGTAAACCTTTGAATTCATACGGAATGACGAAGAAAATCGTGTATGAAAACGAAGAATTCAATTTATTGCAGGCAGCGCTTGATATCGAAGACGGATTAGAAAAATTACGTTACAATAACATCGTAATTGCAACCGATGCCGATGTCGACGGAATGCACATTCGCTTGCTTTTAATTACGTTCTTTTTACAGTTTTTCCCTGAGTTAATAAAAGAAGGGCATTTGTATATTTTACAGACACCGCTTTTCAGGGTTCGAAACAAAAAAGAAACGATTTACTGTTATTCTGATGAAGAAAGAAAAGACGCCATCGAGAAATTAAAACCAAAACCGGAAATCACCCGATTTAAAGGTTTGGGAGAGATTTCGCCAGACGAGTTTAAAAACTTTATTGGAGACACTATCCGTCTTGATCCGGTTATGATGGATAAAAATACTTCTATCGAGCAGTTGTTATCGTTCTACATGGGTAAAAATACACCAGATAGACAAGAGTTTATTATTAAGAACCTGAAGGTTGAGATTGATGAATTGGAGGAGGTTTAAGAATTTTTAGAATAGCAAATAGTGTCAGACGGTCTTCAAAATAAAGTTATTTTCCAGCAAGTTGCGGAGTTATTACAAAATGCCCGACAGCAGGTTTTGCGTACTGTAAATTCAACAATGACAGTTACCTATTTTGAAATAGGAAGAATAATTGTTGAAGAAGAACAAAATGGAAAAGATAGGGCTGAATATGGAAAACAACTCTTAAAAGATCTTTCAAAGCAATTGACGAAAGAATTCGGGAGAGGCTTTTCTATTGATAATTTGGAAAATATGAGGAAGCTCTTTTTGACTTTCTCAAAATCCGAGACACTGTCTCGGATTTTACAAAATCAAAAAAACCAGTCAGTGACTGCGGAATTTAATAAAGTAGATTATCAAACTTTATCTTCATTTTTTAAATTGACTTTTAGCCATTATATTTTTCTAATGCGAATTGAAGATGAAAAAGAAAGAAGGTTTTACAAAATTGAATCTGAAAAACATAATTGGAGTGTTCGGGAATTAAAACGTCAATACAATACAGCACTTTATACACGATTGGCTTTAAGCAGAGATAAAGAAGGAATTTTAAAGCTTTCAGAGAAAGGTCAGATTATCGAGAAACCGAAAGATATTATTAAAGATCCTTATATTCTGGAGTTTTTAGGATTACCAGAATTGAATCAATATTCTGAATCGCAGTTAGAAGAAGAAATTATCAGTAAACTAGAGCAGTTTTTATTAGAATTAGGTCATGGTTTTACTTTTGTTGCAAGACAGGAAAGAATTACTTTTGGTGATAAACATTTTAGAATTGATTTAGTTTTTTACAATAGAATACTGCGGTGTTTTGTGCTTATAGATTTGAAAATAGGCGAATTAAAACATCAGGATTTAGGTCAGATGCAAATGTATGTTAATTATTACGATAGAGAAATGCGATTGGAAGATGAAAATAAAACTATCGGAATTGTACTTTGTCAGACCAAAAGTGAAGCTGTAGTAAAATATACTTTACCAGAAAATAATGAGCAAATATTTGCCAGTAAATATAAGACCGTTTTACCAAGTGTTGAAGCTTTAAAACAACTACTCGAAAACAAATAGAATTATAATTAGAATATAATTAAATGAAAGACGAAGAAGACGATAACATAATTCCAAACGACGACGAGAATAATCAAGATGAAAACCTGATGGATGACAATCAGGATGGAGATGACGAGGATATTATAAACGTAGATGCGAAGCATTTCGAGGGACAGCATTTTTACGAAAATCAGGAAGAAGAAGGTGAGGACGTTATTACTAAAGTAACGGGAATGTACAAGGACTGGTTTTTGGATTATGCTTCGTATGTGATTCTGGAACGTGCAGTTCCTGCTATCGAGGACGGATTTAAGCCTGTTCAGCGTCGTATTATGCACTCTTTAAAAGAGCTGGATGATGGTCGTTATAATAAAGTTGCCAATGTTGTAGGTCACACCATGCAGTATCACCCACACGGAGATGCAAGTATTGGTGATGCGATGGTACAAATTGGTCAGAAAGATTTATTAATTGACTGCCAGGGTAACTGGGGAAATATTTTAACGGGCGACGGTGCTGCTGCTCCCCGTTATATTGAGGCACGTTTATCTAAGTTTGCTTTAGAGGTTTTATATTCTCCAAAAATTACAGAATGGGGACTATCATATGACGGTAGAAAAGCCGAACCGATTAATCTTCCGGTAAAATTTCCATTGCTTTTAGCTCAGGGAGCAGAAGGTATTGCGGTGGGACTTTCAACAAAAGTACTGCCTCATAACTTTAACGAATTAATTGATGCTTCGATTAAAATCTTAAAAGGAAAGCCCTTTACGCTTTATCCTGATTTTATGACACAGGGTATTGCCGACGTTTCGAATTACAACGACGGAATGCGCGGCGGACGTGTGCGTGTGCGTGCTAAAATTTCGCAATTAGACAAAAATACATTGGTAATTACACAGATTCCGTTTTCTACCAATACATCGAGTTTAATTGACAGTATTTTGAAAGCCAATGATAAAGGTAAAATCAAAATCAAGAAAATTGAAGATAATACGGCTGCTGATGTTGAGATTTTAATCCATCTTTTCCCGGGTGTTTCTCCAGATAAAACAATTGATGCATTATTTGCATTTACAGCCTGCGAAACTTCTGTAGCGCCTTTAGGATGTGTTATCGAAGACAATAAGCCGTTGTTTATTGGTGTTTCTCATATGTTGAAGATTTCAACACACAGAACAGTTGATTTACTTCGTCAGGAATTAGAAATTCAGTTAGAAGAATTAAAAAATAAGTGGCACTTTTCTACTTTAGAGAAAATATTCATTCGTGAAGAAATGTATATCGACTTCAAATTATACGGAGACAGAGAATCACTTTACAAATATTTATACGATCGTTTCGAGCCTTTCAAAAAATCATTCGTTAGAGAAATTAATGACGACGATTTACAGCGTTTGACTCAAATCCCGATGATTCGTATTACACGTTTCGACTCTGATAAAGCCGATGATTTAATCGCGAAGTTAGAAGACGAAATGAAAGAAGTAGAGCATAATCTGGAACATTTAACAGATTTTGCAATTGCTTACTTTACTAAATTAAAAGAGAAATACGGAAAAGGACGCGAGCGTCAAACTGAACTTCGTGTTTTTGATAACGTTGAAGCTACAAAAGTAGTTTTGCGTAACACAAAACTTTACGTAAACCGCGAAGAAGGTTTCGTAGGAACGAGTTTAAAGAAAGATGAATACGTAGGTGATTGTTCGGATATTGATGATGTTATCGTTTTTTTACGAGACGGAACATTGATGATAACCAAAGTCGACGCCAAAACTTTTATTGGAAAAGACATTATACACGTCGCAGTTTTTGATAAAAACGATAAGCGCACCATTTATAACATGATGTACCGCGATGGTAAATCAGGGCCGTCTTATATAAAACGTTTCAATGTTACAGGAGTAACCCGTGATAAGGCTTACGATTTAACAAATGGTACAAACGGTTCTCAGGTGGTTTATTTTTCACATAATCCAAATGGTGAAGCTGAGGTAGTTACTATATTACTGCGTCAGGTTGGAACGATTAAGAAACTGAAATTCGATATTGATTTTGCTAAGTTAGCTATTAAAGGACGTGGTTCTAAAGGAAACTTAGTAACTAAATATCCAATCAAGAAAATCGAATTAAAAGAAAAAGGAATTTCGACATTACTGCCAAGAAAAGTTTGGTTTGACGATACGGTAAAACGTTTAAATGTTGATGCAAGAGGAGAGTTGTTAGGTGAATTTAAACCAACAGACAAAATCTTAATAATTAATCAGTCAGGTAAATTAAAAGTAATAATCCCTGAATTATCGACTCATTTTGATGAAGACATGATTGTTCTGGAAAAATGGAAACCTAAAAAACCAATTTCTGCGATTTATTATGATGGAGAAAAAGAGCGTTATTTCTTAAAACGTTTCCTTGTTGAAAATGAAGGAAAAGAAGAAAGCTTTATTACAGACCATCCAAATTCGCAGTTAGAGATTGTTTCGACCGATTATCGTCCGGTAGCACAATTGGTTTTTGCCAAAGTAAAAGGCGTTCAAAAAGACGATTTACATATTGATGTAGAAGACTTTATAGCTGTAAAAGGTTTTAAAGCTCTAGGAAATCAATTAACAACAGATAAATTAAAACAAGTAAATCTCTTAGATCCGCTTCCTTACGAAGAGCCGATTGAAGAAATTCCTGAAAAACCGGAAATTTTAGAAGATGATCCTGTAGAAACAGAATTAGATGATGATGGCCAAATAGGATTGGTTTTAGAATAATATAAAAAAACGCTAAGAAATAACTCTTAGCGTTTTTTTTATGTGTTATTAAAAAAGGCTTATTGTTATAGTTTTAAAACTTACACTAGACTTTTTCTCAATATGCGCAACTTACATTTGTATTTCTTAGTAAATTAAACACTATATTTTAGTATGAAGTTCAAATATATTTTTCTGATAGTATTACTATCCGGCTGTACTAATAATAATTTTTTTGGTTATGTTTATGACTATGATACAGAAAAACCAATAAAAGACGTACAGGTCAATATAAATGGTATAACAACCCAAACAGACAGTACTGGTTATTTTTCTGCTAAAATAAAATCAAATAAAGATTGTATAATATTATTGCAGAAAGCAGAATATGAAGTAAAAAAAGTATACTGCAGACCAGATTCTCTGGGAATGTTTAGCAAGAGAAATCTAAAAAAGCATAAAATTTATTTATTTAAAGAAGAAAGCGAATTTTCAAAATAGTTAAAAGCCGGATTGCTTATTTTCCGGCTTTTTTTGGTTAAAAAATTATTTTGGTTTTATTGATATTTTTTATCTGTAAGTGTCTTCATAAAAGCAACAAGCGCCTGTTCTTCTTTTACAGTCAAATTTAGTTTGTCGAAGGGAAGTGTTTGGTTTTCTACTTCATAACCTAAACCAATTCCACCGCCTTTATTGTAAAAAGAAACTACTTCTTCCAGTGTTTTGAAAACTCCGTTGTGCATATATGGTGCAGTTACAGCAGCATTTCTAACTGTAGGAGTTTTAAAAGCTCCAACCAATTGAGGCATTTGATTGTATATATAACGCCCTTTATCAGGGCTTATGGATTTTCCGGAAGGTTCATTTGGAGTTCCAATAACTTCGTGTTCGGTTTTGGAATAACTTGGCGGAACCGTTCCGTTAAACAATGGAGTAAAATGGCAGGTGGCACATTTTGCTTTTCCCATAAACAAGTTCATTCCTTCGATTTCTTCATTATTTAGCGCATTTTTCTTTCCTCTCATATATTCGTCAAATCTCGAATCAAAAGAGTTTAGAGAACGTACATAACTTGCAATAGCGTTTTGAATCTGCCAGGCTTCAGGTTTCGAATTTCCTGGATAGGCTTTTTTGAAAAGATCGATATATTCTTTGTCTAATTGAATTTTAGCATGAATATTTTCCATTGAGCCGTGCATTTCATCTTTATTCTGTATTACATCTACACTTTGTTTTTCTAAATCCAGCTGACGCATATCCCAAAACTGGGCATTTTGTAACGAAGCATAGGTTAGAGTAGGAGTATTTCGGGGTAAATTTATTCCGGTTAATGAAACATTGGTTTTTAACCCGTCTGTAAAAGCCTTCTCAGGATTATGACAGGTTGCACAGCTTCGGTCGTTATTTTTAGAAAGGCTTTTATCATAGAATAGTTTTTCGCCTAAAATCGCTTTTTCTTTCGTGAAATTATATTCTTTAGAAAGCACAAAAGCATTTACATCAAAAGCATCTTTATCAAATAAAGTTTCAATTGTTGGTTTTAGCGGACTGTTTTTCTTTACGTTTTTAATGTTTTCTTCTTTCTGGAAAGCTTTTAGCTTTTTCGAAATAGGGTTTAAATATTCACTTATAAAAACAGCTCTGTTAAAGGCATTGAAATTATTATTAGCGGCACAATATTTTTGAGCTTTTTCAGTCAGATTTTTTAATTCTGCTAATGATTTATTGTTTGAATTAATTCTTGAAAGAGATTCAGGAATCGAAATTAAACTTTCTCCTGCTTCGGGAATGGAAGATTGTAAAATTGGACTGTCAAAACCTGTAATTCCCAGAGCAATCACACGAAATACATTTTGCTGAACAGCATCCAGAACATAATCATCACTTACTGTAATAACTTCAAAAGTACTTTTTAACTGTTTAATATTCGCTTGGAAAATATTCAGTTCCCGAATTAAATCTTCTTTATTTTCAGAATTATATTCCGGATAAATCATTTCTTCCATTACCTGAAAACCGTGAGGTTCAAAAGATCTGTTTTCTTCCAGTTCCATTTCATCAAGAGCTGGACCGTTCATAAATCGGGCAGTTTCGGGAACAAAATATTCAATTGCCCATTCGACTTTTTTATAAACCAGACGCGATTTTTTAAACTGTTCTACAATTTCTTTTTGAGGAGAATTATTATTAACAAGTTTTTGAAATTGAACAATTTCATTATTTAGTTTACTTAAATCAATAAGTAAATCTTGTTGTATTGTTGCTTTTGATTTTTCATTCTTTTGACATGAAAAGAAAAAGCAAAGTAGTAAAATCAGGAAAGTAAAATGTTTTAATTTCATAATAGTATTGTAATAGAAACAACCCTTATTGAAAAATAAGGGTTGTTTTATGATTTAAACGAAATTATTATCGTTGTACGTTTCTGATAATTACAGTTTGACCTCCCTCTTTATTAGTTTGAGTACCAGAACCGTCTGCATTTTTAAATGCATCACTCTGCCAGGTATGAGGGTGAATATTTACCGTAAAAGTATCCGGAACACCAATGATATCTGAAATGTCTTCCATAGCACCAAATTCCCAGCTTCCAAATCTCATTTCGCCAGTTTGGTTGTAAAGTCCATTCCATGCAGCATCAGTTCTTTTATGGTTCATGTTTAACCACGGTTTATTTTGTTTTGTCGCGATGCTGTACTGCCAGATGTATGAATCGTGTTTAGCATCAGCATAATAACTGTCACCATCTTCCTGAATATAAACGTAGTTTTCAGTTACACATAAATTGTCTGGATTGATAATTCCGGTTCCTGGAGTACTGTCACCTTCAACAGCTAATTCTAAAGTTCCTTTTAATGGGTTAGAAGCATCCAATTTCAATTTATAAACTCTTCCCCACATTGTATATCCTTCAACAGGAGCGTTGTTTGTTGCCTGACCAGTTGCTGTAAAATAGATTTCTCTGTTATTGCTTGCGCTTCCTTTTCTGTAATCAACATCTTCAACTCTTGAGAAACGAATGGCTTTTAAGTCGTTTACAGTAGTATTAATAACGGCTCCAGTTAGGTTTTTAGCATTTGGAATTTCAACAAATTCAACTGGATATGAATTATTTAAAGTCATAGAAGTTTCAACCTGATTTCCGTCTGTTCTTTTTAAAGCATATAGTTTTCCGTTTGATAAGTCACCAACAGAAGAACCGATGTACATGATTAATTGTCCTGCACTTACGTGAGAAGTTGCATACGATTGATCTTCTCCAATTAAAATAACTGTTTTTCCAGGATATGCTTCTTTTGTAAGTGGAACAGCATTTTCCATACTAGCTTTTCCTAAAGCTGGCAAAACTCTGTCTGTTCTTGCTTTATCAGAAGATAATCCAAGCGGATTAATTCCGTGAACCATACTTTCCTGACCGCTTTCTCCGGCAGTTAAAAAGATTGGTCCAAAGCCGTGGATTTCAGGAGTAGCCAAAGTTGCAGAACATAAACGTGTTAAACCTCCAACGCCGTCAACTATATAATCTCCTTTTACAGGTTTGAAAGTTTTATCTAAATAAACTCTAGAAACTGATTGAAGGATTTCGTGATTTGTAATCATGATGTAACCTTCACCATTTGGATTTCTCATTAATCCTGCACCATCTGGCTGTGCACCATAAACAAATGAAGGTGATTCTGGTAAAACATCAGAACTTGCGATTAAAGTGCTGATTTTTAAGTTTTCAAAACCTGTCATTGGATAAACAAAAGCAGGAACTTTTGAATGTGAAGTAAAATCGATGCTTGAATTTACATCGTTTGAAGAATCTTTGTCATCATTCTGACAGCTTATTACAGAGAAACCTGTAATACCAAGCAGTGCAATTGATTTTAGAAAATTTAGTTTCATAACTGTGTTTTTATTTTTTTTGATTAAGCAAAGCTATCCTTCAAAAATAAAATACATGTTACGTGAATTTTTTCTTATTGCTAACAAATAATAAGTCTTGTATTACTAAAACGTAAAATTTTCAGCCAAATGTAAATTTAAGTTTCATAAAAATATCTTAATTTTTAAAAAGCTGATTTAATGAAACTGCCTTTTTCTCTCGTAATTTTTTTACAATTTTAAGAAAAGCAATAGCGGTTATATAAGCATCTCCCAAAGCAGTGTGTCTGTCTTTTTTAGAAATGTCGAATTTATCTGCCAGATCATCTAAAGTATAATGATCCTTTCGCTCAAATAAATGTGACTGAATCAGAGTTTTTTTGTACAAATAAGCCGTATCTAAAGTTTTATTTGTGAGTTGAGGCAGTCCGTTTCTTTCGAGAGCTTTATTAATCATAGTAACATCAAAAATGGTATGATGAGCTATGATTATTGAATCGCCTAAAAAATCTAAAAACTGTTGTAAAGCTTCTAATTCTGTTGGACGTTTAACAAGCAGATCTTTTAAAATTCCGTGAATCTGTGCTGTCGATTTATCATAATGATCCTGATGTAAATATATTTCAAAACTATCCTGAACAGAAATTACGCCGTTTTGTAATGCCAAAGCGCCAATGCATAAAATTCGGTCTTTTTCATAATCAAAACCAGTAGTTTCGGTATCTAAAACAACAAATCTGGTTTCTTCTATAGTAATACTTTCATCGAAGAGATTTTCTTCTTTTTTCCAAAAACTGAATAATCCCATTTTATACCAGATTTGAAATATTAAAACGAACAGAAATTAATTCCTGAAGCTCTTTAATGGTTTTAAAAGTGCGTTTCAGTTTAATTTTCTCCATTTTGGTTAGAGATTCAAGTTCAATAAACTGACCCGAATCATGATGTAAAAGTCCTTGTTTGGTTCTGAATTTCAGTAAAGCTTTAAAAGAATATGAACATGATAAATACAATTCACGATTATTAGGTTCGAGTTCGGCCAGTTTTTCAAAGCGTTCTGCCGTATTGCTGATTGACTTTACAGAATGTGATAAAATCAAAACACGCGCTGCATCTGTCAACGGCATTAATGCTCTTCGTTTAATATCAAAATTATCTTTATTGGCACCGTCTTGTTCTACTAAAAATTGTCTGAAGAAACCAGTAGGAGACGGGCTTTGTAAAGCGCCGCTCACTAAATGCATATAAAAAATCGGGTTTGCTTTTATGGTTTCAAAAATATATTCTGATAATTGATCTACAGTTTCAGCGTCGCCGTATGTCATGCTGTAATCGAAGAAAATGAACGACAATAAAACCTCATTTTTCCCCGGATTGGTAATCCAGTGGTGTACCTGATTTTTCCATTCATCCAGACTCATGCACCATTTTGGACTTGATGCCATCATATCTGCAGGGCAATAATCGTAACCAATTTCAAAAAGACCTTTATTAACAAGTCCGGCAAATTTTAGAAAATAAATTCTCGTTTCGTCCCTAAAAACTTCATTTACATTTTCGTAAACAATCGCATTATCCTGATCTGTATGAAGCATTTGTTCACCGCGTCCCTGACTTCCCATTGCCAGCCATGCAAATTTTACCGGCGGCGGACTGCTCATTTTTTCTAAACATATTTCAATAACACGAGTTGTACAAGCTTCATTGAGCTCTGTTATGATTTTAGAAATTAAAGTCATCGGAATATTTTGATCTAAATATCCCTGAAGCAGTTGCATGATTCGGTTTCGAATAGGTTTTATTTCCTTTGTTTTTTTGGCTCTTTTTAAAGCTTTAATTAAAACGGCTGGATTATTTCCTAAAGCCACCATTACATCGTGTTTCGACAAAATTCCGACAGCTTTGGTATTAACTGTACCGTCTTTAGTAAGGCATAAATGGCTGATGTTGCTTTTCATCATCGCCATTTGTGCTTCTGTAACGGTCATTTTTTTTGGATACGTAATAACGGGTTTTGTCATTATCGTTTCGGCTGTTGTGGTTATCGGAAAATCTCCTGTTACAATTTTATTGCGGAGATCTTTATCTGTCAAAATCCCTATTGGCAGCATTTCGTCTACAATTAAAATTGCTCCGACTTTCTTTTTATTCATAATCCTGGCAATTTCTTTAACGGTAGTTGACGGACTGCAGGTTACTATTTTTTTTGAATATTTTATCGGTGCTAAATCAAAAGAATGATTGCTGGAATGCAGATTTTCATTTAAGAGATCATCACCATATAATTTGTCTTTATGAATGTCAGAATACGGATTTCTTGTATTCGAAGCATAACTTTCGATCAGGAAATTACCAACATTTCTGTTTTCAAGTGCGTAAGGTTTAAAAACGGCAATAGGAATGGCGTAAAGAATACTTTCTTCATGCGCCACCGCTTCCATAATATAGTTTTCCTGTGCCAAAAGCGGGCGAAGTCCAAATATGTCGCCTTCGTCGCACATATCTAAAACTGAGTTTTTTGTGCTTTTTTTGAGTGCCACCGCACCTTTATGAACCACATAAAAAGAATCATGTGTTTTATCATTTTCGGCAAAAATTACGGCGTCTTTATCTTTATAAACAATAGAAATTTGTTCCGAAAGCTTTTCAAGATCCATTGGATGCAGGAAATTAAAAGGCGGATAATTTTTTAAAAAGTCGGCAACTCTTTGCGAAATGGTATTTTTCATTGGGTTAGATTAGAGTTCTAATGTACTATTTAAAATAGAAATGTAAAAGAAACACATTTATTTTTTAGTTGCAAAGGGAAAAGATGCAGAGCTGCAAGGTTTTTAAAAATGAGAATACAAAAAACTTAGTGTCTTAACGGCATAAAAAAAAGCCCCATAAGGAGCTTTATATATAAAATCAGATTTAATCAACTTTGTGAACAGTGCCTCGTTGTTTCTCTTCAGAGCCAACCATTCCAAATTCGAAAGTATAAGAATCTTTTGCTGTTGTTAAAATTTTCATGCTTATGGCTTTTTCTTCTGCCATGTTTTTTGGATGTTTTTTTTGCAGTATATATTCGCAGTCACTTACCCAGCGAATGGTTGCAGTATCTGTTTTTCCTTCAAAAGTTTCAATTTCGATGCTGTCCTTGCGTTCAAAAAAAGTCACCTTTTTTACGCCGTTTACTTCAAACTCAAATTTAAATTTTCCGTTTTTGAAATCTTTGCAATTGTGTTCGGCATCATAACAGGAAACTAAAGCCAGTACCGGAAATAAGAATAGTATTTTTTTCATTTTTTTATGCTTTAAGCCTATGGCTTTTATCATTTCAATCTCTTTAATTCATCATCGGTAAAGTTCTTGATTTCTTTTTCTTTGGCAAACTTTTCGGCGTTATAATTTCCGGATTTATTTTTCGGAATTGATAAACTTTCCCATGAACTCTTTTTCAATTGTTTGGCATAAAAAACGATTTGTCCCACATGATAAGGATAATGCGCTAATTGACGATTTATGGCTTCAATAACTGTATGACCTTCATTTCTAATATAAATAATATCTGAAAGCTGTTCCGGTTTTAAACTCTCTAAAGCATTTTCGAGACAATTCCAGCCTTTATTCCATATCTCTAAAACTTCTTCTTTTGACTGTAAATCATTTTCAAATTCGGCATCGCGGTTTCGCCATTCTTTCTCACCGTCTGAAGTTAAAAAATCGGTCCAGCGCGAAAGCATATTACCCGAAATGTGTTTTACAATAGCAGCAATACTGTTTGTATCTTCATTTATGGCCGTAAAAAGCTGTTCCGGCTCTAATTGATCCATTGCCTTTTCTCCAAGCATTTTGTAGTACAGAAATTGCTTTTTTACGCTTTCCAGATAAGATTCATCAGTTTTCATGATTGAAATGTTTTAAGGTTGGAGTTCGATTTTGTTTTCAGAAATCAGTGTTTTTCCCCAGTCATTTAGTTTCCAAAGTATTTCGACTAATTGTTTTCCTGTTTCGGTCAAAGTGTATTCAACCCGCGGAGGCAGTTCGTTAAAAGAATGTTTGATTAATATGCCATCTTCAACCATTTCATTTAACTGCTGGTTTAAAACACGTCTGTCTACCTTAGCAATACCGCGCAAAAATTCGCTTGGTCTTTTTTTTCCATCATTAATCTGCCAGACAATGGGGATTTTCCATTTTCCGCTGATAGTATTTACAGCAATTTCTAATGGGCAGATTTTATTTTCTGTGCTACGTTCCTTTGTTTGCATAAAATTGACTTTTATATCCCTATGAGACAAAAATATGCGGTATTGCCAGACCTATCCGGCTTTCCGATCTTTGCAAAAATAATCAAAAATTAAAGTAGAATGAATGATTTAGCCCATCAAATTGAAACATTGAATATAGAACTTTTAAAACAGGTTCCAGAAGAAATACTGGGAGCTCTCCAAAAATCAATTCAAGATTTGAAAAGCCTGAATATAGAAATTAATAGCTTAAAAGTTGGAGATAAAATTCCAAATTTTTCTTTAAAAAATGCAGTAAATAAGACCATTACATCTGACAGTATTTTAAGGAATGGAAAAATGATAATCGCGTTTTACAGAGGGAGCTGGTGTCCTTATTGCAATTTGGAATTAAGAGCATTACAAGAAAATCTTTTGAGAATTACGGCAAAAAATACGACTTTAGTTGCAATCTCACCGCAGAGTTCAGATAATAGTTTAACACTTAAAGAAAAACATAATTTACAGTTTGAAGTGCTTACAGATTTACATAATGCTTATGCAAAACAGTTAGGGATTACTTTTCAGCTGCAGGATTTTGTCATACCGCATTATCAAACTCTTGGTATTAATCTTGAAGATTTTAATAAAGATCAAGAGAATACATTGCCGGTTCCTGCTGTTTTTGCAGTAAACGAAAACGGAATTATAATTTATAAATTCCTGGATGTAAATTATATGAATAGGATTGATATTGAAGAATTAATTAACGTATTATGAAGGAAGTAAAACGTAAAGGGGCGCGATCTGCCAAAGATATTCCGGTCTCTATTTTAGAACAGCTTAATAAAGGTGAAATTGAATCAGCAAATTTGGTTGAATGGCTGGCAGTAGATCAAATTGTGCTTCTTAAGAATGTATTAAATGAATTGAATAAAATTGAATATCTGGAACCTGTTTTAATAGATGTTAGAAATTTAAAAAAGCAAACAGTTAATACGATAAACGAAGCAATTGGAACAGGAATATTAAAACAGTCTGTTTTAAATAATGATTTAAAAATTGTATCAATTATTTCTAAGCATAAATCAGATTTAGTTCGATGCTGGTCAGCATATGCAATTGGCAGAAATTCCAAATTTACAATTGAAGAAATGTTAGAGCAGATTCAGTTTTTGGCAGCCGATAAACATTTTGGAGTTCGGGAAATTTCATGGTTAGCTGTCCGCCATAATATTACTAAGAATTTGGACAGAAGTTTTGAAATTTTATTAAAATGGGCTTCATCTGAAGATGAAAATATCCGACGTTTTGCAACTGAAGCAATAAGACCAAGAGGTGTTTGGTGTGAACATATCGAAGAGCTTAAGAAAAAACCGGAATCAGCTTTGAAAATTTTAGATTTACTGAAATCGGATTCTTCTAAATATGTTCAGGATAGTGTAGGTAACTGGCTTAATGATGCAAGCAAATCGCGGCCTGATTTTGTTAAAGATTTATGTCAAAAATGGCAGACAGTAAGTCCAACAAAAGAAACTGCCTATATTATAAAGAAAGCACTGAGAACAATTGAAAAGTAAAATTTATGCTGTTTAAAATTATTTATACGATCTTAATATCGTATTTATCTAAAAGTCCAACAATTCCCTCTGTAGAAAATTGTGCTTTTCTCATTGGGTTGAATTCTGGATCGATTTTATAATTATAAGCTGTTTTAAAATTGACACCTGCCAATTGGGTTTCATTAAAAATAGCGCCGTCAAGATTACAATTGTCAAAAACAGAGCTTGTTAAATTAGTACCAATAAAAGTCACTTCACGCACCGAAGAATTGATGAATTTTGTTTTTGGCATTTTTTTATTTGACAAAACAGCATAATCTAAAGTGCAGTCTTCAAAATGAACCTGAAATAAGAAATCATCACATTCATTAAAAGCAATTCCCAGAAGTTTACAGTTTCTAAAACTCACATTTTTTAAACTCGTTCCGGCTAGAGTTGTCATAGATAAGTTACAGTCAATAAATTCACAGTCCAAAAATGTATTAGAGCCGAAATTACTATTCGAAAAATCACAGTTTTTAAACACACAGTCTTCAAATTCCCTGTTGTTTATTCTTTTATCAATATAAACAACTTTCTCAAATGTTTTCTGAATGTGAATTATTTCTTCCATGAGTGTTTTTGGGGTTTCTGTGCATTGTGACGAACTCGAAGAATATAGATGTTTTCTTCTGTTACTTGATATGAAACTGCATAGTTATAAACGAAATAAACTCTAAAACTGCCGTCGTTTTTATTTTTTTGTTTGTCTAATTTATAAACTCCCGGCTGTGTTTTCAGTATATCTGTGCTGTCAAAAATTGTATTGACAACCTTGTCTGCAATTTTAATTGATTTACTTTCAAAGAAAATGTAAAAATGAATGTCTTCTAATTGATCTAAAGCATCGCTTGACCAAATTATTTTCTTCCCCATTTTTTTGCAATCTCTTTTGCTTCGTCTTCAGTATAAAAATTACCTTTTTTTATATTATTTAAGGCATTTTCGATGTCTAAATTATAAGACGCATCTGAGTCAACTGAGGTATTATTAATTGATTGTAAAAGATGTTTTAGTTTTTCTACAAAAGAAGGATCTTTTACTTTATCAATTTCCTGATGAATCCAATTTATTTCTGCCTGTATATCCATAATAAAGAATTTTAGTAAAGATACAAATTAGTCATTAAATATACCTTTCATAATGATTTTCAATCCTAAGAAAATCAAAACCATAGAACTCAGACAAGCCGCAATTCCAATCCCTAAAACTAAGTAATGCCAATTTGTGTGCTGATTCATAAAAGCATTATAAATCAATGACGGTCCAATAAACATTAAAGGCAGAGCTCCTGTTAGATATTTAATTCCTTTCCCTAATAATTGTTTGTTTGTTGCCATTTTATTTTTTGTTTCAAGTTTTAGGTCTGCTTTGTCTCAAGTTTTAAATTTTGACAAAGATTTATTAATTTAAACTTTGCGTACTTTGCGAAAAAACCTTTGCGCGCTTTGCGGTTAAATAACTAAGCAGAAAACCTTTTACTTTATATAATTGTCAACAGCGTTTCTTACACTGCCGTATTTTTTTAATAATTCTGAAGCTTCTTCATACGAAACCGGAATTTCTCCCATAATCATTTTTACGCCGCGATCAACCAGTTTTATGTTGCTTAACTGCATGTCGACCATTTTGTTGCCTTTTACTTTTCCAAGCTGAATCATCGAAGCAGTCGAAATCATATTTAAAACTAGTTTTTGAGCTGTTCCGGCTTTCATTCTTGAACTTCCGGTAACAAATTCAGGTCCCACTACAACTTCAATAGGAAATTTTGCCGTTAACGCCAGCGGACTTCCGGCATTGTTTGTAATACAGCCTGTAACAATATTATTTTGATTGCAAGTCTCTAATCCGCCAATAACATACGGAGTTGTTCCAGAAGCCGCAATTCCTATAACCACATCATTTTCGCCAATATTATGCGCTTGCAAATCAATCCAGGCCTGTACTGCATTGTCTTCGGCGTTTTCTACTGCACGACGAATAGCAGTGTCACCGCCGGCAATTATGCCATTTACTAAATCAAACGGAACACCAAAAGTTGGAGGACATTCAGATGCATCTACCACACCAAGTCTGCCAGAAGTTCCTGCTCCTATATAAAATAATCTTCCGCCCAGCTTTAATTTTGCCACGATTTGCGGTACTAAAGCTTCTATTTGCGGAAGAGCTTTTTCTACTGCATAAGGAACAGTTTTGTCTTCCTGATTAATATTTGATAACAATTCATGAACAGACATTTTTTCTAAATGCTCGTATTTTGATGATTGTTCAGTGGTTTTCGTAAATGTCATTTTAGTGTTATTTAGACCAGTCAAAATTAATATTTTTTATCTCAATCTTGCAAAGTCTCAAAGATTTATACTCTTTTTTTTCTTCTTATTTTTCTGTATAAAGACTACCCGCAAGCCGTTTTGTTACAAGAACTAAAATATTATATTTGTTTAATATTAATAGACAAATGGATAAACTAAGTTTTTTGAATGGTATTGCCTGGATTGCTGTTTTTGTTTCTATGCTTCTGGCTTTCTTTTTATTTACGGTAAAAACTCAAAATAAACTTGCCAATCGTTTATTTGCTTTCTTTTTTATTTTATCTGCTATTGATCTAAGCGGATTTTTTTTCTATGAATTTATTGACGGACAATTTGATCTTGAGGTTTTTAGATGGACAACCTGTCTGCTAGGAATGCCTTTGTTTTATTTATTTGTTCTTGCTGTATGTTATTCTGATTTTAGATTACAGTGGAAACATTTATGGCATCTCTTTCCGTTTTTGGCAGTTAATTTAATTTTTGTGCCAAGGTTTTATCTGGCAGGTGAAGTAGAAAAAATACAGTTTTTTAGAATACACAATCAAATGCCCGAAATGTTGATCTTTCGTTCAATTGTTGAGTTTCAGTATGTATATTATATTGTGGGTGTATTTTTAATTTTAAAGAAATACAAAAAACTTTATTTAGAGAATTACGCCAATACAGGTTTTTCAACTTATATGTGGCTTTTTCAAATGGCAACCGTTTTCCTGATCGCACATATTATTGTAGTATTAAAAACGTTATTGCGATATACAGATTTAAACGAAACCTTTCTCTGGGCCAATGTTTTGGTAGGAAGCATTGCGTTATTGATTACCTGCTGGTTTATAATGAAAGCCCTGAATCATCCGGAACTTTTCAGGGGAATTAACTCTAAGCTGAAACTCACAAAAGATATTCTGCCCGAAGGCGAAATAAAATCAGAAACCGCAAACTCTCAAAACGATGTAATTACTGCTCAAATTGAGACTTTAAGACAATATATGACTGATAAAGAACCTTATCTCGATCCGTCGCTAACGATACAGGAATTGGCAAACCAGATCAATATTCCAGTTCGCGATTTATCAGTTTTGATAAATCATCATATCGATCAGCATTTTTTTGATTTTGTAAACGAATACCGCATTCAAAAAGCCATGAGTATTTTAAAAAATCCATCAAAAAAAGAACTTACAGTTTTAGAAATTTTATATGAAGTGGGTTTTAATTCAAAATCTTCCTTTAATACTTCTTTTAAAAAATATACCAATTTAACGCCAACGGCTTATAGAAACAGTTGAAAATAAACGTTTTGTAAAAAGTCGTACTTCATAACAAATAAAGTCGAACCAATTTTTGAATTAGAAAATGGTTCGACTTTTTTTTGTCGGTCGCGCAGGGAGATTTTCTAACGCAGCTTTGCTTCAAATTAATCGAACAAGTTAAAATTAGAAATTATGAAAAAGTCAAATCTCCTTATCTTTTTATTATTGCCTTTGTTTTGTTTAGCGCAGTCAACTTTAAAATTAAAAGGAAAAGTGTCAAATGAAACTGCAGGATTAGCATGGGCAGATGTTTCTGTATTCAATTCAGAAGGGAAAATTATTGATGGAACGACAACCAAACAAGACGGAAGTTTTGAAATCAATCTTAAAAAAGGAACTTATAAAATTACAATCAGTCTTTTGGGATATTCAGAATATGAAAAAGAAATTTCAATAGAAAAAGATACAGATTTAGGAATCATTATTTTAAAAGAAACCACAACCAATTTGGGAGAAGTTGTAATTCAAACCAAAAAGAAAACGGTAGAACAAAAGATAGATCGAGTTGTTTATAATGTCGAAAATAATATTTCAGTAACTGGCGGAGATGCGCTTACGGCCATAAATACGGCTCCGGGCGTTGTAGTGCAGAATAATGTTATCAATATTTTAGGAAAAGGCGCGTCGAGAGTCATGATCGATGGCAGAATGATTGAATTATCTGGCGAAGAATTAAATAGTTATTTAAAATCTATTTCTGCCAATGATATTAAAAGTATCGAAGTCATTGCGAATCCGCCGGCAAAATATGAAGCAAATGGAACAGGTGGCATCATCAATATCATTTTGAAAAAAGGAATCCGCGATTCATGGAAAAATGCGACTACAATCTCTTACGACCAAAATAAGTACGGAATTTATACTTTAAGAAATAGCTTTTTCTACAACAAAAACAAATTTAGATTTGCTTTCAGCGGAAATGGAAGAATTGGAAACACCAATAATACAGAAGATTTAGATATTTATTACCCAACAGGGCTTTGGGAATTAAGAGATGTTTCTAAGCAAAAGGAAAACAGTATTTCAGGACGTTTTTCTTTAGATTATGATATTTCAGATAAAACTACAATTGGTTTTCAGTATTTAAACGAAAGTTATAATCCTGATATGAATTCGAATACAGTTATTTCCATTTTTAACAATTCAAATTCAATAGATTCTGTACTTATAAATAAAGGTTTTAATAATAAATATTCAGGAAGCCAGACTTATAACGCACATTTGATTTCTAAACTGGATTCTATTGGCAGAAAAGTAAGTGTTGATGTGGATTATTTTACTTACGACTCAAAATTTGATAAAAATTTCACAGCCAAATCGTATCTGCCAGACGGAACGTATCAAAATACGAATCAGGCAGCACGAAACAACTCGAACCAGAATATTGATAATTTTAGTTTAAAAGCTGATTTTGAACATTCAATGCAAGCTGTTAATTTGTCTTATGGAGGAAAAGTAAGTTTTGTAAAAAGTAACAGTGATGTGTTTTATTACAATACCATTTCGGGAAGTGAAGTTTTGGATCCCAATCAGTCGAACGTATTTGAGTATAAAGAAAACAATCAGGCAGTTTATTTGAATGGAAATAAAAAAATCAATGACAAATTCTCTGTTCAGCTTGGTTTTCGATTAGAAAATACGCAGACAAACGGTTATTCTGCAACTTTAGATCAAGAAGTAAAAAATGATTATTTAAAACTGTTTCCGAGTTTGTATCTGGATTATCAGCTGAATGACAATCATGGTTTTAATTTTACTTACGGAAAACGTATTAACCGTCCGGGATTTGGATTATTAAATCCGTTTCGATCTTATATTAACAGTAACAGTTATTCAGAAGGAAATCCGTTTTTAAGACCGTCTTTCGGTAATAATTTTGATTTTACGTATTCGTTTAAAAAGAATTTAAGAACTAATATTTCCTTCAATAAAACTACTAATGGTTACGGCGTTGTTTTTACTTCAAATCCTGAAATCAATACACAGATTGTAACGAGAGAGAATTATTTTGACGAAAGTTCTTTTGGAATTGGTGAAAGCTATTCGGCAGAAGTTACAAACTGGTTTGAAACACAGACTTCGGTTTATCTTTTAGGTTCAAAAACTTCGTTTATTTCGAATATAAATGCGGTTCCGTCAAATAGTGCACAGGTTTATTTTACAACCGAAAATTCTTTTTCACTGAGTGAAACTACAAAACTGCAATTGGAATATTTTTACAGTTCACCTTTCAAAAAAGGTTTATATGAAATTGGTTATATGGCGGGATTGAATATTGCAATTAGACAAAGTTTCTTGAAAAACAATCTGCAATTGACTTTTTTGGTGAATGATATTTTTAATACTTCTTATTTAAAAGGTTATAAATCGATTGTAAATGGAGTAGTGCAGGTTTACAGCCAGAATGAAAGTAACCGATTTGTGAGATTGTCTGCAACGTATAATTTTGGAAATAAGAAAATTAAAGTTCAGGAACGTGATTTTGGAAATAAAGAGGAGAAAAAACGAACAGGTAAGTAATTAGAAAATTAGTCAATTAGGTAATTAGATAATTCAAAGCTTCAGAGAAGCATGATATTTATAGCATAATCAATTTATTTCCCATGTATAAAAGCTCCAGAGGAGCGGCATAATTTTAAACAATGTAGGTTTCGCTCCTCTGGAGCTTGAAATCAAGGGTAAATAATTGTTATAGATATTCTGCTCCTCTGGAGCATTTTTTATTAAATCGTCCAGATTATAAAAAAGATGCCAATATAATTCCGAGAACGATCATCGAAACTTTGGCGATATTAAATTTGTGTCCTTCGCTGCTTTCAAAAATAATGGTCGAAGAAATATGGAATAAAATACCAATTACAATGGCTGTTATTTCGGTATAATAATCGTTTAAGAATTGTAAATATTGAGAAGCCACAGTTCCAAGCGGTGTCATGAGGGCAAAAGTCAGCATAAAAGCAAAAATAGCTTTTTTGTTAAGATCGGCATTGATAAAAAATGTCGTTAGAATCACAGCAATTGGCAAATGATGAATGGCAATTCCAACCGCCAGATCATGATGATGACTTACCGGAAATCCTTCTAAAAAGGCATGAATACACAAACTGATGAAAAGCAGCCACGGAATTTGTGACATTTTTGCATGACCATGAACATGTCCGTGTTCGGCTCCTTTTGAGAAAAATTCCAAAACAATTTGAAATAAAATCCCAATCATTATAAATATTCCAATTTTATGATTGTGAGTACTGTAAACTTCGGGCAGAAGATGCATTACAGTTAACGATAACAAAAATGAACCGCTGAATGCCAGAAGCAATTTTAAATTGGTTTTGTTTTCGGGTTTTATAAACAAAGCCACACTATATCCTAAAAGTACAGAAAATAAGGGTAGTAGATAATTCATTTTTGTTTAATCGTTTTTTGTTGTTTAATCGTTTAATCGTTGTATTTGTTTAATCGGTTTGACGGTTAAACAAATAAACGGTTTACCAATTAAACCTATTTAAAAATCATGATTAATCTTTCGCTTTCGGTTTTATGGAATTTTTTAAGCTTATAATCTCCAAAGATATCTAAAAGATAGATTCCGGCTTCATCCATTAAATCCTGAAAATCTTTTAAAGTTAAGGCTTTTACTTTTTCGGTAAAATGGTATTTTCTGCCTTGGTCTTCAAAATCAATTTCTTTTAAAATATGTCCGTCTTCCACATATCTTTTGATGTGAAAATCAATTCCGTCAACGGTTTTAACTTCCTCAGGAACGAGAGTTTCAATTACCTGATTTACATTCATAAAATCGATAACGGCAAAACCATATTCAGATAAGCTTTCTTTGATGGCTTTTAGTGTTGTCAGGTTATCATCATCATTTTCGAAGTAGCCAAAGCTGGTAAAAAGATTAAAAATGGCATCGAATTTTTCCTCAAAAGGTTCGCGCATATCGTGCACTTTAAAATGAAGATGTTCGTTGCTGTTTTTATTGGCTTCAGCGATGCTGTTTTCAGATAAATCTGCGCCTAAAACATTATAACCTAATTGGTTTAAGTAAATAGAATGGCGCCCTTTTCCGCAGGCTAAGTCAAGAACTTTAGCTTTTTCGGGAAGATTTAAATAATGCGTTAAATTATCCATGAAAATCTGAGCTTCTCTATAGTTTCTATCCTTATACAGAATATGATAATATGGAGTATCAAACCATGATGTAAACCAGTTTTCAGTGTTTCTTTCCTGATTTGGTGTTGATGAGTTCGGTGCGTCAGACATTTATTCTATTTCAATTAATTCAAAGTCCGGCAAATTTAGTGTATTTTTGCCGAAAAATAACTATTTCGCGGCATCTGTCTGCGATTGGGGTTGTTTTTAATACAAAAAGTAAAAATGGAAGAAAATTTTAGAATGATAGCCAAATGTTTTTTTGGCTTTGAGGAAATATTAGAGAAAGAATTGCGCACGCTTGGGGCTCAGGATGTTGAAAAAGGAGTGCGTATGGTAAGTTTTAAAGGAGATAAAGGTTTTATGTACAAAGCCAATTTGTCGCTTAGAACTGCATTAAAAATCCTGAAACCAATTTATTCTTTCAGAGCTAACAATGAACAGGCTTTGTATAAAGGAATTTCGGGCATTAACTGGTCGAAGTTGTTAAACGCTAATCAGACTTTTGTAATCGATTCAACAGTTCATTCTACTTATTTTAATCATTCTGAGTTTGTTTCTCAAAAATGTAAAGATGCTATTGTTGATCAGTTTAGAGAAAGAACAGGACAACGACCAAGTATTGATAAACAATATCCGGATTTAAGAATTAATGTTCATATTGATAAAGATCAGGTTTCTGTTTCTTTAGATACTTCCGGAAGTTCACTTCATCAGCGCGGTTACAGAACGGCTACTAATATTGCGCCTATAAACGAGGTTTTAGCGGCTGGGATTCTTTTATTATCAGGCTGGGACGGACAAACTCACTTTTTAGACCCAATGTGCGGATCTGGAACTTTTCTTGCCGAAGCAGCTATGATTGCCTGCAATATTCCGGCAAATATTAATCGTAAAGAATTTGCTTTTGAGAAATGGAAAGACTGGGACAACGATTTGTTTGATACTATTGTTGACAGTTTGATGAAGAAAACAAGAGAGTTTCATTACACTATAAAAGGTTTTGATAAAGCGCCAAGTGCTGTAAGCAAAGCGAAAGACAATATTAGAAATGCGAATCTTGAAGATTATATAACAATTCATGAAGATAACTTTTTTGATACTGAAAAAGAGGTAGAAGGAAAACTGCATATTGTTTTTAATCCTCCGTATGATGAGCGTCTGGATATTCACATGGAGCAGTTCTACAAAAATATCGGCGATACTTTAAAGAAAAATTATCCGGGAACAAATGCGTGGTTTATAACTGCAAACCTTGAAGCTTTAAAATTCGTTGGATTAAAACCGTCAAGAAAAATTAAACTTTTTAACGGAAGTCTTGAAGCACGTTTGGTAAAATACGAAATGTACGAAGGAAGTAAGAGAACGAAGTTTCAGGTTTCTGAATAGTTACAAAGTAACAAAGGTTCAAAGTAACAAAGGTTTTAAAACTTTGCACGCTTTGAATCTCAAAAAAATGAAATAATAAGTCAAGTAAATAATATAAAGCTTCAAGTCGCAAAGAAAAAAACTTTGTCCCTTTGCAGCTTTGAATCTCAAAAAAAATGACAAAACTACAAGTAAGAGCATTTCTATATCAATTAGGATGTTTCGCAATTCTATTTATTTTAGGAAGATTTTTGGTGGCAATGTACACGGGTCTAACGGGACTTTGGATTCCTATGACTGCTTTTATCGCGGCTACTTTGATTTCGCCTAAATTTCAGGCCGTGAAAACAAAAGACGGCGAGAAACTTTTTATGAAATGGATTTTTATAAAAGGAATTAGAGAAATTGGATAAAATTTTTAAATCAGCAATATGAAAAAAATTGGACTTATTGGCGGTATAAGCTGGGTTTCGACTACAGATTATTATAAACTTATAAATCTTGGAATAAACGAAAAACTGGGAGGTTTAAACTTTTCTGAATGTTTGGTTTACTCTTTCAATTATGCTGATATTAAAAAGAATAACGATAACAACGATTGGGATTCTACTTTTAAGATGCTTTTTAAAGGCTGTGAATTTTTAAAATCGGGCGGGGCAGAAGCTATTGTTTTATGCGCCAATACGATGCATTTAATTGCAGATAAACTTCAGGAAGCAATTGGTCTTCCTGTTATTCATATTGCTGCCGAAACAGCGATTGAAATTCAGAAACAGAATCTTAAAAAAGTAGGTTTATTGGGAACCAAGTTTACAATGGAGCTTGATTTTTTTAAAGATAAATTAAAACAAAAAGGAATTGAAGCTGTAATTCCAGCCAGTCAGGAAGATAAAGATTTTGTTCATTATACTATTTTTGAAGAACTGGGGAGAGGAATTGTGACAGATGAAACAAAGAAACGTTATCTTGAAATTGCAGACGAATTAATTAAAAACGGAGCAGAAGGTATTATTTTAGGATGTACAGAAATTCCGTTAGTAATAAAAGAAGGCGATTTATCTGTTCCTATTTTTGATACGACTTTAATACACGCAAAAGCAGCTGTTGAATTTCAGTTGTCTTAAATAAAAAAGCCCTGAATTTTTAAATTTAGGGCTTTTTTTATGAATTAAAACGTTACTTTTTTGGAGCTTGGTTTATGATTTCAGGTACAATTGTTTTTTTCTTGTAGATAGGAATGAAATACGAAACAGTGTAATTGAATCCTACTCCAAAACTTCCGTCATACGTTCTGTTGAATCCCGGAATGTAAAGATTATCAAATCCTGAAGGTTTGTTGTTCATTGCCAAAAGTTTAAGCTGTACACCAAATCCAACAAAGATATTATTGAAAACTTTGGCTTTAACTCCCAATGCAACTTCTAACCATGCAGCAGATAATCCGTTGTATTTTTGATTTGCGGATATTGCGGGTTGTTCTCCCCAATACGGATTTGGATTGTAGATTTTATAACTGTTTAAATCCTGGCTGAAAGAACTAAAACCTCCTCTTAAACCAATCGTAATAAGGTTTTCCATGTCAAGCCAGTTGTCATATAAATTATAATCAAAACCTCCTTTTATGTACGTTCCTGTAGCTGTAGAATTTAATCTATCGTCATCTGTAGTTTTATCTTCAAAACCTAATTCGGCTGCGATGTAATACTTTTTAGTTAAACGCCAGTCTGCTGTAAACTCAATTCCTTTATAATTTTTATCATAAAAGCCTCTGGTTAGTTTATATAGATCGACACCTACTCTTAAACCATAACGATCAGTTTTTATAGAAATACTGTCTTTTTTAATTTCTTTGACTGCAGGTTTTGCCGCAACTTCAGTTTTCGGTTTTTGATCATCAAGATCTCTTACTGTTACGGTATCTTTTATTACCACCTGAGAATATCCCAAGAACATTGATAAAAGAAAACAAAGACTAAAAGTATACTTTAACGTGTGTTTCATTTTCAAGTTCGATATTAGAATTAACTACATTTATATTCAGCATCCAAAGTCCGTCACCAGCGGGATCTGTTCTTATTAATCCTGAATTGGCGGTATTATCACGAGGATTTAGTGTAAAAGTGGTTTTAAAACCGCAGGCTCTCGAAACATAAACACTTTGAGTTTCATAATTAAACGTCAAAACATCAATATTTGGAGTTGCGCTTGTTGCATTATAAATAAACTTGTATGTTGTTGTTTTTGCATCTGTTTTTAACGGAATAGAAATAGTATTTGCATTTGTTAAATACTTAGTTACCGAAGTTCCGGTTTCGTTAAAAATAATTGCATCAGTATCCTCTTTACCTTCGCCGACTACTTTTAAATTGGTAACCGTTTTAAGACTTGTTGGAGCTGCGTTATCATAAAATGTAATTACAAGTCTGGGAGTTGTAGGCGTATTTGCATCGCAAATATCATCTTTCTCACAGCTGGACAAGCCAAAAGTAAAAAGTAATAAAAGAGAGATTATTTTTTTCATTTACAGTTTTATAATTATCGAAGTTCTAAAAGTACAACATTTTCAACATGATGCGTTTGAGGGAACATATCAACCGGACGTACGCGTGTTACTTTGTATTTTTCGTCCATTAAAGCTAAATCACGTGCTTGTGTTGCAGAATTACAGCTTACATAAACTACTTTTTTAGGCGCAATTTTTAAAATCTGATCGATAACCGCAGCGTGCATTCCGTCTCTTGGAGGATCTGTAATAATAACATCTGGTTCTCCGTGCTGTGCAATAAAAGCTTCGTTGAATACGACTTTCATGTCTCCAACAAAAAACTCACAATTGGTAATATTATTGCGTTCTGCATTTGCTTTAGCGTCTAAAATTGCCTCAGGAACACTTTCTACACCAATTACTTTTTTTGCTTTTTTAGAAACGAACTGTGCAATAGTTCCTGTTCCTGTATACAAGTCATAAACAGTTTCTTCTCCTGTTAGTCCTGCATAATCACGTGTAATTTTGTATAATTCGTAAGCCTGATCAGAGTTGGTTTGGTAAAAAGATTTAGCATTAATGCTGAATTTTAAGCCTTCCATTTCTTCTAAGATATAATTTCTTCCTTTGTAAAGTTTTATATCCTGATCGTAAATAGTATCGTTTTGTTTGGCATTTACCACATATTGTAAAGAGGTAATCTGCGGGAATTTCTCGTATAAATGATCTAAAACCAATTCGCGGTTTGCTTTATCATCTTCAAAAAACTGGATCAAAACCATGATTTCTCCGGTTGAAGCCGTACGTATCATTAAAGTTCTTAAAAGACCGGAATGTTCTCTTGGATTAAAAAAAGCTAAATTATGCTCGTTGGCAAAAGCTCTAATTTCGTTTCTAATAGCATTTGACGGATCTTCCTGTAAATGACATTTTTCAATGTCCAGAATCTTATCCCACATTTTCGGAATATGAAAGCCTAATGCATTTCTGTTTCCTAAATCTTCAGTGCTTCCTATTTCTTTTTCGGTTAACCAACGGCTGTTAGAAAACGAAAATTCCATTTTATTTCTGTAAAAAAACTGCTTTTCCGAACCCAAAATAGTTTCAAATTCCGGCAATTCAACTTTTCCAATACGCTGTAAATGATTTTTTACTTCGTTTTGTTTGTAATACAGCTGCTGGCTGTATTTCATATTCTGCCATTTGCATCCGCCGCAAACACCAAAATGTTCGCAGATAGGATCTACACGATGTTCTGATAATTCGTGAAATTTTACGGCTTTTCCTTCGTAATATGCTTTTCTTTTTTTGAATGTTTGTACATCAACAACATCTCCAGGAACGACATTTGGAATAAAGATAACTTTTCCGTCAGGAGCTTTTGCTACTGATACTCCCTTGGCTCCGGCATCAAGAACCTGAATTTGATGAAAGACAACTTTGTCTGTATTTTTTCTTCCCATAGCGCAAAAATAAGCCTTTGTAAACTTTTACAAATTTTATTTTCATAATATTTTATCAAATTATGTAATTTGCTAGTTTAATTAACTTTAAAAGTTAACTTTGTTTCTGCTATTGAGCCCCAAGCTGCAGTATATAACCTATAGTTTTGTTATGTTTTATGAAATTATATCATAACCTTTCGCAAATTAGCTTTTTGAAAAAAAGTTATGCGTTTAAATTTTTGTTTGTTGCTTTTATAGGAATACATATTCCGTTAATAGGAATCCTTTTTTTTGTCCTTTTTTTT
Organism: Flavobacterium sp. 22659; assembly: GCF_052044235.1. Classification (NCBI taxonomy): domain Bacteria; kingdom Pseudomonadati; phylum Bacteroidota; class Flavobacteriia; order Flavobacteriales; family Flavobacteriaceae; genus Flavobacterium; species Flavobacterium sp. 22659. Next base: position 70,943 of record NZ_JBQEMU010000004.1, on the reverse strand, counting down.
GAGCACACTATTTCTCCTGCATCAATCTTGTTTTTTTCATTAATAATGACATTGCTGGCGACAGCAATAACTCTTATGGTTTTAAAACAGCTCATTAAACCCATTTCTGTTGCATCAAAATCTTTAGACGATTACAGAAACAGCCGTAAATTGTCTATTCTTCCAACAGAATATACTGATGAAGCAGGTTTGCTGATGTGCAACATTCAGGAATCGATTTATGAGTCTGAGAGTTTTATAAATGAAAAACAGGATTTAATTTATATGCTTTCACATGATTTGAAAAATTTTGCCGGAAATCCTCAGGGTCTGGCGAAACTAATTTTAAGTGAAAATCCATCTGAATCTGTAAAACATTTAGCCGATTTAATTTGCGAATCGACTAATTTACAGTTTCGTTATATCGAAAATTTTATAAAATTATTAAAAGAACAGGATCAGATTTCAAAAATAACATCTGAATCCAGAATCATTAATTTCCAAAATATTCTGCCTTTTATAAATGAGCAGGTCGAACAGCGTTTATTAGACAAAAATATAATACTTAATTTAAGTCTTGAAATAGATGAAGCTAAACTTAGAATAGATGAAGGTCTCTTAGTTCAGGTGATTGTGAATTTGATTAGCAATGCTGTAAAATTCTCTTATTTTGATAGTGTAATTAAAGTCAGAATTTATAAAGAACAATCAGATTTAATTATAACAGTTGCCGACAGGGGAATTGGTTTTGATAAACATCAGATAGAAGAGTTATTTAAGAAGTTTACCAAAATGAGCCGATTGGGAACTGCGAATGAATCATCAACTGGAATTGGACTTTATTTATGTAAAAAAATTATCGAAAAAAATAAAGGCCGATTAAGTGCTTTAAGCGAAGGCAAAAATAAAGGCGCCGAGTTTAAAATTGAGTTCGATATCAATTAAAAAAATAAGGTCATTAAGAGTGAAAATCTTAATGACCTTATTTTTTGCAGGAAATTGAATTAAGCAATAATTCGTTTATAAGGGATTTTGAAAAACAAGTTTTGCTTTTCCATCAACGCAGTTAATGCTGGTTGGCGCATTAGTAGGAGCACAATCGCCAAGAACATTCCATTTTGTTACATAATCTGATTTTGTTTTGATGTACTCTTTTATTTTTGCATCTAGTTTAGCTTTGTCAGCTTTTTTAGAATATAGAATATAACCTCTATTGGTACCGCATCCTGACGAGCTGAGAAGTTCAAAACCCCATTCTTCCGGATTTGTACAAGTTTGGGAGTTAATTAAAGAAAGCTCAATAATTTCATTATACATCTTGTCTAATCTTTTTGATGTTTCTTCGGCAGATTCTTCATTATCACTGCTGCAAGAAGCAAATATCAGGCAGATCGAAAACAAAATAAAACTTAATTTTTTCATGGTTAGTGAATTTTAGGGTTAGTTTTATTAGTAAGATGTTTCTTTAGTAAAATGGTTGCGTCAGGAAGAAAAATAAAAACTGAGTTTCTAAGTCTGGAAAAACTTAGAAACTCAGCAGTTTAGTATCTTAGAAGCATAAAAAAGCTACCAAAGATGATGCACAGAAGGTTTAATATACTCTTCGTAAATTTTATTCATAGCCAAAATTTTCTCAGGAGATAATTTCGGCAGATCATAAACAGATAAATTAGAAAGCACATGACTTTCTTTTGAAGCTCCCGGAATAATACAGCTTATTTCGTTAAAACTTAAAATCCATTGCAGTGCAATAGGAGCGAGGTTTGTAGTTTCAGGAAAAAGTGCTTTTAATTCTTCAACAGCTTTTAAACCTAAATCATAATCGATTCCTGAAAAAGTTTCGCCTTTATCAAAAGCATCTCCGTTTCTGTTGAAATTACGATGATCCTGAGCATCAAAAGTCGTTTTAGCATCAAATTTACCCGTTAAAAGTCCGCTGGCAAGAGGAACACGCGCAATAATTCCAATATCTTTCTTTTTGGCTTCTGAGAAGAATAATTGTGACGGACGCTGACGAAACAGGTTAAAAATAATCTGAACAGTCATTACATTAGAGTATTCGATTGCTTTTAAAGCTTCTTCAACTTTTTCGACACTTACTCCTAAATTTTGAATTTTACCCTGATCTTTTAAACGATCAAACATTTCGAAGATTTCAGGACGGTAATATACTTCTGTCGGCGGACAGTGCAGCTGAATTAAATCTAAAGTTTCTAATCCGGTTCTTTTCAAACTGTCTTCAACAAACTTTTGAAGCACTTTTGGCTGATAGCCTTCATTCACATGCGGATTAATCTGGCGTCCGCATTTTGTGGCTACATAAATACGTTCAGATCGTGAACGAACTACTCGTCCAACAGCAGTTTCGCTTAATCCGTTTTCGTAAACATCGGCCGTATCAATAAAATTTACGCCATTATCTATGGCAGTATTTATTAATTCGTCGGCTGTTTTATCATTAAATCCTGATCCCCATTTTCCGCCAACCTGCCAGGTTCCCAGAGAGATTTCAGAAATATTAAAATTTGTTTTTCCTAGTTTTCTGTAGTTCATTTTCTTTTTAAGTTACAAAGGTTCAGAGGTACAAAGGTGTAAAGGTTTTTTATAGAGGCGCACAGCAGTGCGTCTTTTTTGGGTATAAGGGTTGTAGTTTGTGACTGCCTTTGTCCCTTTGAACCTTTGTCGCTTTGTTCCTTTTTAGTCAAATAAATCCGATGACAAATATCTATCGCCGCGGTCGCAGATAACGGCAACTATAACTCCTGATTCTAATTGTTCGGCGATTTTAAGGGCAACAGCTACAGAACCGCCGCTGCTCATTCCGGCAAAAACACCTTCTTCAAGAGCCAGCCTTTTGGTCATTTCTCGGGCTTCTTCTTCGCTTACATCTACAACAGTATCTACTTTCGAAGCATCAAAAATTTTAGGTAAATATTCCTGAGGCCATTTGCGGATTCCCGGTATTTGAGATCCGTCGCTAGGCTGTGCACCAATAATTTGAACAGCCGGATTTTTTTCTTTTAAATAAGTCGAAGTTCCAATGATAGTTCCGGTTGTTCCCATTGCCGAAACAAAATGAGTTACGGTTCCTTCTGTATCATTCCATATTTCTGGTCCGGTTGTTTTGTAATGTGCTTTCCAGTTGTCATCATTTGCAAACTGATTCAGCATAAGATATCCGCCTTGTGCTACTTTTTTATCAGCATAATCTCTTGAACCGATAATTCCTTCTTCAGCAGGCGTTAAAATAACCGTAGCGCCATAAGCACGCATGGTTTGTGTTCTTTCTTTTGTTGAATCTTCCGGTAAAACCAATTCGATTTCTATTCCAAACAATTGTGCAATCATAGCAAGGGCAATTCCTGTATTACCGCTTGTTGCTTCAATTAATTTGTCTCCTTTTTTAATTTCGCCTCTTTCAAGAGCAGCTGCAATCATGTTATATGCTGCTCTGTCTTTTACGCTTCCTCCCGGATTGTTTCCTTCAAGTTTCAGTAAAAGTTTAACGTTTTTATTTTTAACCAAATTGACCGTTTCCATTAATGGAGTATTTCCAATTAGGTTTAGCAGTTTCTGTGGACCCATTTTATTTTTTTTCTTTTATTTTGACTTCTGTTGTAGTTGTGTTTAATACGATAGAATCTTCGGGAATAGATTTAGTAACCCATGAATTTCCTCCAATAACACTGTTTTTTCCTATAATTGTGCCTCCGCCCAAAATGGTGGCATTGGCATAAATACAGACATTCGCTTCAACGGTTGGATGTCTTTTGGCATTTTTCATGTCTTTGCTTACGCTTAAAGCTCCCAAAGTAACACCTTGATAAATCTTGACATGTTTTTTAATAACGGTAGTTTCGCCAATAACGATTCCTGTGGCGTGATCTATAAAAAATGGCGAAGCAATATCAGCACCAGCATGAATATCAGTTCCGGTAATTCTATGCGCATATTCGCTCATTAATCGCGAAAACAACAATAAGTCTAGTTTGTATAATTCGTGGCTAAGTCTGTAAATTGCGATGGCATAAAAACCAGGATATCCTAGATAAACTTCATCGATACTGTTTGATGCCGGATCATTTTCAAGAATATAAGCAGCATCTTCGTTTAATTTTTCTAAAACGCCCGGAAGTTTTTCTACAAAGCGATCCCAGATTGATTCACAAAGATTTTCGGGTTTTTTGCACGCTAAAACAGCAATTTCTTTAAAACGAATTTCAAGTTCGTCAATGCTTTCGTCAAGTGCGGCATTCGAATCAAAAAGGGTATAGAAAAGCTTCTCGGTAAAATCTTCAGTTTTGGTTTTGATACCGTAATTTATATTAGAATGGCTCTTTAAAGCCTTAATATTTTGTATGATATTGTCTTTTGTCACAATAATAAAATTGAGTGGATATTTTAAAACGTTAAAAGTAAGGTGTTTTTTGTAAATAAGGACACGAATTAACTAAAGAAATTTTGTTTTAAAAATCCTATTTGTGATAAATCAAGCACTTATAAATGGTTATATTTTATATGATTCTTAAGAAGTTAATTGTGTAAATTAGCAGATAAAATTTGCAAAAATGAAAAACAATTCAACTTTTAAAAGTGCGATTTCTAGTATTTCTTTTCCCGAAAGCGAGAAAATTTACGGTAAATCGATTCATGATCCAATTTTAAGCCTTATTGTAAAAGATCATCCTTCTTTTTGTGATGATGATTCTATTTCGGTTCAGGAATTAAATGAATACCGTCAAAAGTATATTTCGAATTATTTGTCTACTGAGATAGGAATGCTTTCTGATCTAGAGAAAAATGTTATTTCGTCATTAAAAGAAGATAAATCGATTGTAAGCATTGTTGAAGATGAAGATGAAACGAGAAGTTTTGGTCAAAAAATAGCCGATAAAGTGGCAGATTTTGGCGGAAGCTGGACGTTTATAATTTCTTTTGTTGTTTTTATTGTTATTTGGATTGGCTCAAATGTTTATATTTTGGTTAACAAAGGTTTTGATCCGTATCCGTTTATTTTATTGAATTTGATTTTATCGTGTATTGCAGCACTTCAGGCTCCGGTAATCATGATGAGTCAAAACCGTCAGGAAGAAAAAGACCGAAACCGCGCTAAAAAAGATTATATGATTAACCTGAAATCTGAATTAGAAATTAGAATGATTCACGATAAAATTGATCATCTTATTATGCATCAGCAGCAAGAATTAATTGAAATTCAAAAAGTGCAGATCGAAATGATGAATGATATTTTGAACCAGGTTAAGAAGTAAAACAGCTGTGTCAAAAATTAAATATAAAAGTGTTTATAGATGTAACCAATGCACATAAAAATGATATTCAGGGTTGCTGCTTTCCATATTATTTTGTGATAATTTCTGGATTTATCCAAAAAATATAAACCAACTAAAATTAAAAAAAGAAGGGTTGTATAAATTGCCGGATACATATAAAAGGCAGCCGAAAACTCGCCTTTAAAAAGTAAGAATAAAGAGCGTTGAAAACCACAGCCTAGACACTCAAAACCAAAGAGTTTTTTGAACGGGCAGGGGATCATATATTTCTCTAAATTCACGAGGGGATTTTTTTACAATTTTACAAAAAAATATTGGATAACATTTTAAAAGAAAAACAACAGCTAATTTAAAGTTTTATACTTTTGAAATCTCAAACTCAAAAAAATGAAAACGTTTAAAATTATAATTATGATTCTTGCTATTTCAGTTGCTTTGTACGAGCAGGTTTCAGATCAAAAAAATATTTATGTAATGGTTATTGCAATTGCAGTTTTCATGTACGGAATGATGCAGCTGAGCGCAAAAACACCAAGTAAGAATCAAGAAAAAGAAGAGCAGGATGTTGACTAAAGGAGATAAAGTTTCGGTTTTGGACGAAGCAATAAACGGAACTGTGGTTTCGGTTAAAAACAATGAAGTTTTAATAGAAACTGAAGACGGATTTACGATGACATTTTTTGTCAATGAATTGGTTAAAATACAAGATTCCAGTGATTTAATGAATTCTATTAAAAGAATTAATTTAGAAGAAGTTACAAAAGAGAAAACTGAGCCAAAACCGAGAAGTTTTGTAAAAGAAAAGAAGGATAAACGCGATGTTGCAGTTCCGGAATTTGATTTACATATCGAAAAACTGGTTCCAAATAAACGAGGAATGTCAAATTATGATATCCTGACTCTGCAGACTGAAACTGCAAAAAGACATATTGAATTTGCGATACGAAACCGCATTCCAAAAATTGTTTTTATTCACGGTGTCGGCGAAGGAATTTTAAAAGCCGAACTTGATTTTTTATTAGGCCGTTATGACGGAATTGATTTTCAGGATGCGAATTATCAAAAATACGGCTTAGGTGCAACCGAAGTTTATATTCGTCAGAATAACAAATAAAATTGCTTTTATAGTTTAAAATCATTCATTTTAGAGCATAAAAAAACGTCCGTTTTTCAGTATTGATTTAATTTAAAAATCAAATGAAAAACGGACGTTTTTTTGTAAGAAATAAAAGCTGTGAATCCTTTTGTTTTTTACTATAAGTTTACTGTTATTTTACCCAAAGTAAAAGTGTTCCCTAACTGAAAGTAACTGCTGTCTTTTGTTAGTTTTACATTTTTTAGTACAACTGTATGGATAAATGTTTTGTCTCCAATTTTTTCTGTAGTTACTTCTATAGTTGCTTTTTTTGTTTCACTTGTATCAGCACCAATCCAGGTTTGATTTAGTAATGGTAAGCTTGGAATTTGAGCTGCGCAGAAATCATATGTAGAAGTAATACTTCCAGACCCGTTTACAAAATTTCGATAAACAACTTTATTGGTTGTTGCAGTAATTGCTTGAGATCTTGGTTGATTCGGAGCAGTTGCTTCATTAGTAAGTAAAGCAGGATCTAAATTCTCTACTGTTAAAGTAAATGAAGCATTGTAATTATATATTTTTTTATTGTCAGGACAGTTAAAAGCTTCTCCAGTATCAGTATTTTGAAATGTTAAATCAGCAGGCGTAACAGTAGTTTTAAATGTACCAAACTCAAATATTTCTTGAACCTGAGGACCAGATGGTTTTTGAAAAGTAATGTTTTCAAATGTAATAACATGATTATATGCCTCGATTCGAAATGAATCATTTGCATCTGTCGTTGTTGGAACCTGAGAAGAAACAATTTTTATTTTTCCAGAAGATCCAACCCATTCTTCAGTAACATTTGGAGAACTAGGCGGAATAGTGCCGCAGATATTATCTTTTGCAACCGCTCCGTTATAAGCCCTGTATAAAACTCGGTATGTTGAGTTATCAATGTCATACGTTACAGTTCCATTGTTATTTACAAGTCCATTGGTTTGAGGCAGCTGTAAAACAAACGCTTCCTGAGTTTTTAACTTATATATTATCGTAGGATCAGTACTAAGCGAGTTTTCTGTAAATGTAGTACAGCTTACAGGAGTTACAGAATCAAAATTGATTTCGTCTACGGTTAGATCACCATCGTCGCAGCCGTTTAACAAAAACGCCAGAAATATAAGGCTTGCATATTTTTTCATTGTAGTTTTATTTGTGCCAAAAATAGTGAAAAATTTGGCAAATGATATTTAAGATTAGACAATTGATATTTTATAACTTTGCATTAATGAAAAAAGTATATCTCGATAACGCCTCAACTACTGCGATGCGTCCTGAAGTCGTTCAGGAAATGACTAAAATTATGAGCGAAGATTTTGGAAATCCATCATCTACACATAGTTTTGGACGTAATGCAAAAACCATTTTAGAACTTTCAAGAAAAACTATTGCTAAATATTTAAATTGTTCTGCACAGGAAATTCTTTTTACTTCGGGCGGGACTGAAGCCGATAACTGGATTTTAAGATCGGCAGTTGAAGATCTTAAGGTAGAACGTATTATTACTTCAAGAATTGAACATCATGCCGTTTTATACACTGTTTTGGCTTTACAGTCTGATTATAATATTCAGGTTGATTATGTAAATGTAAATACAGACGGAAGCATTGATTTAACGCATCTGTCTAATTTATTATCTGACGAAAAGAAAACAATCGTTAGTTTAATGCATATAAACAATGAAACAGGAACTATTTTAGATTTAGAAAGAGTAAGTGTTATTTGCAAGCAATATAATGCCTTATTTCATTCAGATACAGTTCAGTCAGTTGGGAAAACTGAAATTGATCTTCAAAAAACTCCTGTAGATTTTATTTTAGCAAGCGCACATAAATTTCACGGACCAAAAGGTGTTGGTTTTGCTTTTATTCGAAAAAATACTGGTTTACAGCCTTTAATTTTTGGAGGTGAGCAGGAAAAAGGATTGCGTGCGGGAACAGAAGCAGTGCATCAAATTGCCGGAATGGCTAAAGCGCTGTCTCTTTCTTATGAAAATTTAGATCAGGAGAGAGATTATATTTCTGATTTAAAGAAATATCTAATAGAGCAATTAGAAATTGAATTTCCGGGTTTTAGAATAAACGGAAAAAAGGATGATTTTTATAATATTATAAATATTACACTGCCATTTTCTTCAGATAAAACTTCTATGCTTTTGTTTAGTTTGGATATGAAGGGAATTGCTGTTTCTAGAGGAAGTGCCTGTCAGTCAGGAAGTATAAAACCTTCGCATGTTTTAAAAGAAATGCTTTCAGAAGCGGATTTGAAACTGCCAAATCTCAGAATTTCATTTAGCCATTACAATACAAAAGAAGATATCGACTGGCTGATTGAGAGTTTAAAAAATGTTTAAAAAGATGCACAACTCTGAGTTTGCATTTTTTTAATAATAAAAAGCTGAATCAAATTTGTTTTTGATCCGGCTTTTTAATTTAAGTTCTATTTTCGAATAATTTTTACCTGAGAATCATTTGTCAGTTTTATAATTGTCGAAGGTTTTCCGGCAACTTTATCCTGATTTAGTTTTACGACATAATCGACTCCCTTAATAATTTCTGGACTTATCTCTTTAAAAGACATTGGCGTTGGCTGTCCGGAAATATTTGCCGATGTCGAAACCAAAGGTTTTTTCATTCTTTCCATTAGTTTGTAGCAAAAAGGCTCTTTTACTAATCTAACTCCAAGTGATTTATCTGCCGAAATAACATTGTGAGCAACATTTCTGGCATCGTCCAGGATTAATGTTGTTGGTTTTTCAGATAAATCTAAAATCTGCCATGCGACTTCGGGAATATTCTTAAAAACATTGTACATCATTTTTTCTCCATTCATTAAAACGATCATGCTTTGTGTTTCGGCACGCTGTTTTAACTTGTATATTTTTGCAACAGCTTCCGGATTCGTCGCATCACAGCCAATTCCCCAAACGGTATCAGTTGGATAAAGTATGATTCCGCCTTCTTTTATAACTTCGTAAGCGTTGATTATTTCTTCATTCATGATTTATTGATATTAAATTCTGTTTTTAGTTTTTAATTGAGTAAAAAACTAAATGCCATTTCTTATTTGAAGTGACTTTTTAAATGCCAAAAATAAACTATTTTTGGGGTTTAATAAAATCGTAAAAATGTTCAAATCAATAAAATTATACTTTAGGTTAAAATCATTAGCAAGAAGACTTCAAAAACAAAAAAAAGAAATTGATTTTACGAGTAATTTAAAATTTAATAAAAATGTTATTATAGTTGATGTTAAACTTCCGGAATATGATAAAGATTCTGGATCGAGACGATTAACTGAAATTATAAAACTGCTTCTTTCTAATAATATCGGGGTTTTTTTGTTGCCAGATTTTAGAGAGCATCGTTTTACAGCTGATTATGTTCAGTACTTTAAGGATTTAGGAGCTGTAGTTTACGAGCCGGCTGTAGATGGAACCGGGAAATTAATTATGAAAAATGATTTTTTAGAACAGGTTCTTCCTTTTGCAGATTTTGCCTGGCTGCACAGACCTGAAATTTTTGCAAAGTATTACCCAATTGTCAAAAAGTATAAACCAAATGTAAAGGTGTTTTTTGATATGGTAGACTTTCATTATTTGAGATTTAAAAGAGAGTCAGAACTTTTGGGTAATTCTGAAATCATGAAAACTGCTAATGAGTATTTGCAATTGGAAATAGAAAATTGTAAAAAAGCAGATAAAGTTATTGTAATTTCAGATGTTGAAAAACAAACTCTTCAGGAACATTATAAAGAAGATTCTAAAATAATAAGCATTAGCAATATTCATCAATTTATTGAAAATGAAAATTCGGTTCCTTTTGAGAAACGAAAAGGTTTATTATTTATTGGCGGCTTTGATCATAAACCAAATGTTGACGCTGTAAATTATCTGGCAGAAGAAATTATGCCTTTATTATGGAAATCATACCCAGAAATTTCTATTTCTATAATTGGCAGTAATCCGCCGGAATCTATTGTTAGTTTGAATTCTGAAAATTTTAAAGTTTTAGGTTATGCTGAAAATGTTTCCCCTTATTTTTTAGAGTCTAAAATTTTTGCAGCACCTCTTCGATACGGTGCAGGAATTAAAGGTAAAATAGGGCAGAGTCTGGAGTTTGGTCTTCCGTTAGTTACAACAGATGTTGGTGCAGAAGGATTTGATTTTGGAGAATGTAAGGATGTTATGGTTGGTAATTCAACTCAGGAAATAGTTGATAATATTATACTTCTTTATCAAAATAGAGAAGTGTGGGAAAAGGTAAGTTTGAACTCAAAAAATGTAATAGAACCTTTTTCAACTTCTGCAATTGAACAAAAAATACTGAGTTTGGTTAAGTAAATCCTATATTTTAAAAACTGTTTTTACCCAATTTTCGATAGTATATTTATTATATGTTTCATCACTCAATGGTTCATAAGGCGTATTGAAGAAATCAGGATTTATGTTTATAGGTTCGTTTTCATGAAGAATCAAAATATTATTTGGATTATAAAAGTCATATTGGCTTATAGACTGATTTGTTGTTATTATTTTTCTCTGCATAGCTAAAGCTTCAAATATTCTGAAACTTAATCCGTTATGGCCATGTCTTATTAGATCCAAAAATATTTTTGAGTTTTCTAAATCTTCTTGTATATCGTGTGGTAAAAGTGTTTTTTCTAAATGAATAATATTTTTATTCATATTGTTAGGAGTTTTTTTACCAACTGCTATAAATTTAAATTTGACAGCATGATTTGTAAAATACTCTGCAAGTTTATTTAGAAAATCAAAGCGCTCGTCAATTGATATTACGATAAAAACATTCTCATTTATTTTTGAATCTAAATGTCTTTTATCAAGATAGATATAATTTGAAATAAAGTTGAAATTGTATTTTTTTACATCAATTAAATCGAAAGAATAAATTTCATCAAATATTCCATCCAGCAGATGGTCAATTGGAAAACGTCGACAACTGTCGTAGATGTATGTGATGTATTTATTGCTTTGCTTTTTTATTTCTAAATGCGTTTTTTTACTCACTCTGTCTGGACGAATAAACATGATAATGTCCTGATGTCCTAATTTTTTAACCTCAGTTAGTACATAATGTTCTAAGGCTTCTTGTTTTATATTAGCATTAAAAAGATTTTTTTTTATTGAATTGCTTATTTTTTCAAAAACTGATTTGTATTTATATCTGAATTTTGAAGCGTCAATATGATGAGCATCAATATTTTTTCTTTTTAATTCAAGAATAATATTGTGATCAAAATAAGTTGAATCGAAACTAATTAAACAGATTTTCATAAATATCTTTTTAATGCTTTAAAATGAATTTTGCGGGTAATTTGATTGCTGCTGGATTTGTTTCTAAGAAAAAAGCTTCTTCACATTTTCGATCATATTGTTTTTTTCATTCACGACAAATGATCTGAAATCAGCAAATTCAAGTGAAACAGTTTCATAATTATCCATAAGATGATTAATAAGTTTTATTATTTTATCATCTTCCATTTCATTTTCATGTAGTTTATATTGTTCAGGAATTCCAAGATCCTCTTTAAAAGCAGAAGTTCCATCACGTCCTGTTAAAAGACAAACTCCAGAAACTAAAGCTTCTCTTGGAATTTTATCCCTTCCTGGAAAATAACCAAAATCAATATGAAGTTTAGCTCTTCTTAAAGTGTCACGCATTTCTTCTCTTGTCATTCCTGTTAATGGAACCCATTGATATTGAGGAAGAAGCTGCATGTATTTTTCAATTTTCTCAAGTCCTTTTTTAGGGTTGTATGTTATTATGTTTTCTTTCGTAAATGAATCCGGAAGATTTTCAAAAAATAATTCTGTTACATAATCGCATAAATAGGCTATTTCGTTATCCAGCTTTTTAGTCATTAAGAACTCTTTAGTTCGTTGTGACTGATACCAATGTGTAACGGTCTTATTAGGTTCAAAACGATATTCAGTGTGTTTGTAAGGAACAATTAATTTTCTCAGCCAGTTTTTTTTCTTTTCACGGCTGTTCATTAAAACTTCATAAAAATCAAGACTCAGCCACCATACTTTTTTTTCTGCCAAAGGATATTTAGCAATTAAATTAGTCATTGATTCTGGAATTATAATAATGTTTTCAGAGCTGTCCTTTACATTCATTACATAAGGTACATTGTAATTTTTGTAAAATGGATGAACAGGATCTTTTTTATATTTTGAATATAGCATTTTAGCATTATATCCAAGAGTATTTAAGATGTAACCCAATTGATGTAAAGCTTCTGGTCCTCCGGTTGCTTTTTTTGGCGGACAGATAATGTATATGTTTTTAGACATTTTTATTAATTAATTTTTTGGCTGTTAAAAACTACGTGTTCTATCCAGCCTTGAATGGTGTATTTTTTGAAAATTTCTTCAGGTATTTTTTCGTATTCTTTGTCGAAAAAAGTAACAGGTATTTCTGGATTTTTTTCGTCTATTACTAGAATATTATTTGGATTGTAAAAATCATAATTTATAATATCTTTATTAGTTGTGATTAATTTTTTATGTAATCCAATGCTTTCAAAGACCCTGAATGTTAAGCCGGTTTGTCCTTTTCGGTTAATATCTAATAATACCTGCGAATTGTTTATATATTCATTAATTTCTGATAAGGAAACATATTCTGTAATAAATTCAATAGAAGAGTTTTTTTCTATATGTTTTTTATTATGAACAATTATTTTATGGCTAATATTTTTTGCTTGAAGATTATTAGCAATTTTAGAGAGTGTTTTAAGTCTCTTGTCTTTTGAAATAATGTTAAAAACTTTGTATTTGTAATTTTTGTTTGGATCTGTAGAAGGAGAATTATAAATCCAGTTTGTAGCAAATTTTAAATTATATTTTTGACAGTCTTCTTTTTCAAATGAATATACTTCATCAAAAAATGGAAGTACTCTTGTTATCTTAGGACATCTTTGTGTGTTGTCGTTAAAATAAGCAATCGTTTTTTTACTATATTTTTTTAATTCAACAATACTTTTAGGGTCAATAAAATCACCTTTAATAACAAGTATGACATCTTGAATTTCGTTTAGTTTATTTATATTTTCAATTATTTTTTTTCCATAGTGGATTGTTTTCAAATTTCTTTTAAAAAAGGTTTTTAGAAAAAAATTATAAATTCTATAAAGGGAATTCTGATATTTATATTCGTACTCGTCAAAATTTAAGTGTTGCACATTATGTCCGCTTTCTTTTAAAGCAGTAGCTATATAGTTATTGAATCCCCAATTATCAAGACTTACAAGGGTAATACGCATAATGTATGTTAATTCTGTTAGGGTAAAATTAAGAAAATTTTAACGATTTAATTTAAATTTAAGTTAGTGATAAATAAATATTATTATTTTATTTTTTAAACATAAAATAGAGAGAAATATTGTTTAGTAATTTAGGATAAAATTTTTGTATAAACATCAAAATAATCGGCAGCTGTTCTTTTCCAATCAAAGTCGGCTGCTCGTTTTTTTATGATTGCTTCTCTTTCAGTTTTATTGGTTTCATAATCATGCAACCCTTCAATTAAAACATTCGTCATGTATTCAGGATCAAAATTATCCCAATAAATTGATGCTTCACCTCCAATTTCAGGCAAAGATGTTTTATTTGATAAAAAAGTAGGTTTTCCAAAACTCATTGCTTCAATTGGCGGAAGCCCAAAACCTTCTCTAATTGAAGGGAAAAGAAAAGCAGTACAATTTTTCATAAAAAACTGTTTGCCTTCTTCGCTTACTTTTCCAGTCAAAAAAACTCGCTTCGTTAATCCGTTATCAGCAATTAACTGCTTTATTTTGTCACCGTATTTTTTATCATTGTTCCCGGAAATAATTAAATTGAAGTCTTTTACATGTCTCATCATATTGACAATCGACTGATAATTTTTTCTTTCAAGAAAATCTCCAATAGCATAGAAAAAAGGCCTGTCAACGGGAATATTTGTAATGTATTTAGATGTATCTAATACTGTAGAAATCGGATTTCCATTATGAATTACATATTCAGGAACATCTGGCACATTAAAATTTTTGTGAGTCTCAGACTTTGCAAACTCTGAGATATAAGTTATCGCAGTTGATTTTTCAAGTTTAGCCCTAAATAATCTATTTAGTCTATGATTTGGATCTGGAGAAACTTCTTCAATAAAATGAACATCATGAATAGTTAATAGATATTTATTACAAGAAAAAGGTTCGACTTTAGTATTTTGATTTACAGAGTGCCATAAATCGTGTTTTTTCCGAACTCTAAATAACGGATGTCTTGATAAACTATTGTATTTGTGATATTTAAATTTAGCTTTGAATTCCTCTTTTAAAATATCAGGCTCAGGAGTGTTTAAAATTAGTTCATAATCTTTAAAATCCAAAGCAGATAAACCTTTTACCAGTTCATAATTGAAAGTTCCTAAGCCAGCTGCCCGATTGCTTATATTATGTGTTTCCAGAAAAATCTTAGGTGGCATTTTTTTTCTTTTTTTTACGAAAATACAATAATAATTTGAAGTCTTAGATCGTATACGTATTTTTGTTGTTTATAAAAAAAAGCTGATGAATTTTAAAGTAAATCCAATTTTCGAAAATAGCACTGAGTCGATACTTAATATAATCAAAATGTTCAGTTCTACGGGTGAACTTTTTGGAAATGGAGATCGTAATAAGATAAAATTATTTGATTTTAACGAAAAAAAAATCAATATAAAGTCATTTAAAATTCCGAATTTAATTAACAAAATTGCTTATCGATATTTTAGAAAATCAAAAGCAAGACGATCATTTGAATATGCAACTATTTTATTAGAAAAAGGAATTGGAACGCCCGAACCAATTGCATTTCTTGAAAATTTTAATATTCTGGGATTAAAAGACAGTTATTATGTAAGTGAGCATTTAAATGCTGATTTGACATATAGAGAACTGGTAGAAATTCCAAATTATCCAGATAATGAAAATATATTAAGACAGTTTACCAGATTTAGTTTTGGACTACACGAAAAAGGAATTGAATTTTTAGACCATTCTCCAGGAAATACCCTAATTAAAAAGAATAACGAAGGTACTTATGATTTTTTTCTTGTTGATTTAAACAGAATGGAATTTCATGAATCGATGACTTTTGAAATGCGAATGAAAAACTTATGCCGTTTAACTCCTTTAAAAGAAATGGTTGCAGTTATGAGTAATGAATATGCAAAATTGTATAAAAAAGAATCTGAGGAAAAGATTTTTGAAACTTTGTGGAAATATACAGCCGATTTTCAGGAGCAGTTTTACAGAAAGAAACGCCTAAAAAAGAAGCTTAAATTTTGGAAGAAGTAAGACGGAAAAACTCTTTATAACGGACATAAATGCTGTAAGCATTTAGGTAGCATATTATAATTCCATTTATGCCGTCTAAAAAACCAAGTCTTATTAAATATTGATATAAAAATGTATAAAGAGGATGAAAAATCAGTAATATTCGAACTGGTTTTTGTCCTTTTTTTACTTTTTCATTCGCCTTTAAAATACCATACTTATACATTTTCAGTTTATATTCCTGATATGAAGTATAAGAAAAGTGAATGATTTTATTTTTTAAGATACCTATTTTTCCGTTTACGATAAGCTTTTCATGTACCATTCTGTCTTCGGTGTACCTGCAGTAAGTTTTATTAAAAAGCCTGAAAATCTTATCAGTCTGCCAGCCGCTAAAACGTAATTTACTGTTTTTAAACATAAAAATTCTGTAAACCAGATAAGCACTTACAGCATCTTTATTGTGTATTGTCGAAATAATTTCAGTTTTCAGTTCTGGAGTTAAACGTTCATCAGCATCAATAAACAATATCCAATCATTTTTTGCCTGATCTATTGCAAAATTTCTTTGAGAAGTATAGTCAACAAATTTCTTTTCAATTAAAGTAACATTTGGAAAAGATTGTATTATTTTAATTGTAGAATCGGTACTATAAGAATCAACAACAATGATTTCATCAGCAAAATCAACATCTTCGAGCAGGGATTTTATGTATCGCTCTTCATTAAAAGTAATAATTAAAACCGACAGCTTTTGTTTTTCAGTAGTATTCATCCGATGCTTATACTTTTCTCAATTTTTGTACTCTCGAAAATAAGCTTCTAATTTTTCCAATATTAAAGACAGAGGATACTCAGCATAATATTCAAAAGTATGTTCTTTAATATATTGCTCAGTATGCTGTTTGTATATTTCTGGTTTTAAGTCTTTTAAGTGAATGGAGAAGTTTTTTGCTTCATTTTCGAATATCTGCCATGTTTCTTTTCTAACAGAAGGTGTAAAGATTGAAAAAGTTGGAATTTCAAGCGCTTTGGCCATATTTACGGCACCGCCTTCGTTTCCAATTAACATTTCACATTGTGAAAGTAAAGCTAAAAACGGACGAAGTTCTGTACAGTACAAATCGAAAACAATATGTTTTTTTGTCTCTTCACTACAATAATTATATACCTCTAAAGCCAGATCTTTTTGATATGGAACGTAATTAAAAATTATAGTTGCATTAGTTTTAGCTACTGTAAAATCTATAATTTTTGCCATTCCTTCAAGAGGATAGGTTTTGTAAACTTCGCTTCCTAAAATACCAAACATAATAAGCGGTTTTTCACTGTCTATGTTGTAACTTTTTAAAAGTTGTTTAGCTTCGTTAATCTCAGAGTCTTTTAAAAATATTTTAGGTTTAACATTTGTAATTTTTTCTGAAATAAAGGGTTTTAGAAGTAATAATCGGTTTTCAATTGCTAAACCATGCTCAGATTCTACGGCATCAAAACGTTCGTATGTATAATTGTAGAATATTTTAGTATACCATTTATGGTACGAAACTTTATATTTTGCTCCAGAAAATAAGGTAATCAGGTTAGTTTCTAATTTTGAATACACATCAATTACCGCATCATATTTTTTTCTGCGAATTTGAAAAATGAATTTAAAAAGAGAAGGAATAGATTTTCTAACTTCGTTTGACAACGGAATAATGTTGTCAATGTTTGGATTTTCTTTTAGTACATCTATAGAATTTGGATAACACATATAGTCGATTACCGAATCTGGAAACTTAGCCTTTAAGTTGTTACAAATTATTGTACTCGTTAGTACGTCTCCAATCCTTTTTTGTTGAATAACTAATATCCTCATTTTTTTCAGTTCAATTTGAAGGCTAAATTACAAACTATTTTATGAAGTGTGCAACCATTCCAGGTATTAAAAATGAATTAAAATAAAATGTGTTATTTTTGTAAAAATCAAATTAAAATTTAGAATGAAAATTAGCGGCCTCGTCATTACGTTCAACGAAGAAAAGAACATTGGAAAATGTATTGATGCTTTATTGAAAGTATGCAATGAAGTTATTATTGTAGATTCTTTCAGCAAGGATCGTACAGTTGAAATCGCAAAAGAAAAGGGTGCAATAGTTATTGAGCAGGCTTTTTTAGGAGATGGCCCACAACGAACACATGGTTTGCCTTATTGCAAAAATGATTGGATTTTAAATCTTGATGCCGATGAGTTTTTGGATAAAGATGCAGAGCAGTTTATCCTTAATGAAAAATATCTGCAAGGTAATTATGATGCTTTTAGTTTTAGAGTGAAAAACTTTTTAGCAGATAAACTGATTGATTTTTCAGGCTGGTATCCAGATCATAAAGTTCGTTTTTTCAATAAGAAAACGGCTCATCCCTCAGATTCTAAAGTGCATCAAAAAATAATTACCCAAAATGAAAAAAAAGTTGCCGTGCATATTTTGCACTATGGCTGGGATTCTTTAGATCAGATTATTTCTAAAAAAAATCAATATTCTGGCTGGCATGCACAGCAGTTATTTGATCAGGGGAGAAGAATTAATGCTTTAAAACCTGTAATTCATGGTGCAGTATCTTTTATACGCTGTTACTTTTTCAAAAAAGGAGTCTTTAATGGCATCGACGGATTGTCAATTGCAATGATCCAGAGCTTTTTCTCTTATATGAAATATGCTAAACTTTTAAAACTTCAAAAAAAGCTGAAATAAAATTTCAGCTTTTTTTTAAAATAATAGTACTCTAAACCTGCTGAGTAATCTATTAAAAAACATCTTATACGCAACAAAAGTCTTTTGGTTGTATTAATTGTATTTATATTCTTATGTATTGCCTTATTATACTTTTCTAAGTGAATTAAGAAAATGATTCGTAATTCTTACAATAATAGGCTAGAAATATGTGAAATATTATTTTTTGTTTAATTTTTTCTTTTTTTTGTTAATCAATTCTATAAATATATAGATTTGCACAAAAAAGTACATGTCAAAGTTACCCATTTTAATGTACCACAATGTTGTTGTGGATGAAGCTAAATCTTTGAATTTAAGTATTTCTATTTCTAAGCTGGAATCTCAATTAAAGTTTCTGCATGATAATAATTATACAACATTTCATTTTAAGGATTTAGAGAATTTAAATGAGCTGCCTTCAAAAAGCATTATCATCACTTTTGATGATGTTACAGAATGCCAGCTTTTGTATGCGGTGCCTTTGCTTGAAAAATACCAATTAAAAGCTTCTTTTTTTATACCATTTTCTTTCGTTGGTAATTTTGATTATTGGATTGAAGGAAAAGAAAAAATAATGAGTGTTGATCAATTAAAAGAATTAAACACTAATCTTATTGAATTAGGGTATCATTCTTTTGAACATAAAAGATACAGCTCATTATCAAAAGAAGAATTAGAAGCTGATTTCATTAAGTCAAATGATTTTATAAAAAAGAATCAATTAGATATAAAACCAGTTTTAGCTTATCCTTTTGGTAATTATGCTAAAAAAGAGGCTCAATTTGCTGTTTTTGAAAAAATTATGCGCGATAATGGCATAAAATATGGTTTGAGAATTGGAAACAGGGTTAATAAATTTCCTTTTAAAAATAATTATTTAGTAAAAAGAATTGACATAAAAGGAGAGGACAGTCTGTTTAGATTTAGGTTAAAATTAAAGATTGGAAAACTTAAATTATTTTAAATAATACATGAAAATCAGCGGATTGGTAATAACCTATAATGAGGAGAAAAATATAGGTAAATGTATAGATGCACTTTTTAGAATTTGTGATGAAGTAATCGTAATAGATTCATTAAGTGTTGATAATACAGTAAAAATTGCAGAAGAAAAAGGAGCTAAAGTTATCCCGCAAAAATTTTTAGGCGACGGACCGCAGCGAATTCATGGACTTCAATATTGTAAAAATGACTGGATTTTAAATCTGGATGCAGATGAGATTTTAGCCGAAGATGCCGAAAAATTTATATTATCTGGAAAATATGAAAATCAAGATTTTGATGTTTACACTTTTAGATTATACAATTATTTAGGAGGTAAAAAAATAGATTTTGCAGGGTGGTATCCGGATAAAACAGCTCGTTTTTTTAATAAAAGTACTGCTTCACCGTCAAAAGACAGAGTACATCAAAAAGTTTGCGGAAGCAGCAAATCTCATTTAAAGGTCCATATAAATCATTATGCATGGGAAAATTTCGATCAATTTCTCAATAAGAAAAATTTATATACAACCTGGCATGCGCAGCAACTTTATGATCAGGGAAAAAGAGTCAATGCTTTTAAACCTGTATTAAATGGAACAGTTTCTTTTATAAGATGTTATTTCTTTAAAAAAGGTTTTTTAAACGGATTGGATGGTATAACTTTTTCAATGATTCAGGCTTTTTTCTCTTACATGAAATATGCGAAGCTTTTGAAACTTCAGAAAAGTAATAAATAATAAAAAATCCAAATTTCAATTGAAATTTGGATTTTTTATTGATTTTTAAAATCTATACTGCAACATCGTATTCGCGAAGTGCATTATTTAATGAAGTTTTTAAATCTGTAGACGGTTTACGAGTTCCAATGATTAAAGCGCATGGAACTTGGAATTCACCAGCAGCAAATTTCTTAGTGTAACTTCCTGGAATTACAACAGAACGTGCAGGAACAAAACCTTTCATTTCAACTGGTTCGTCACCCGTAACGTCAATAATTTTTGTTGAAGCAGTTAAACAAACGTTAGCACCAAGAACAGCTTCTTTACCAACGTGAACACCTTCTACAACAATACAACGAGAACCAATAAAAGCACCATCTTCAATAATTACCGGAGCAGCTTGTAATGGCTCTAAAACACCGCCAATTCCAACACCACCGCTTAAGTGTACGTTTTTACCAATTTGTGCACAGCTTCCAACAGTTGCCCATGTGTCAACCATAGTTCCCTCATCAACATAAGCACCAATGTTTACATAACTAGGCATTAAAATAACACCGCTGGAAATATAAGCTCCATAACGTGCAACAGCATTTGGTACTACACGAATTCCTTTCTCAGCATAATTTCTTTTAAGAAGCATTTTATCGTGGTATTCAAAAATACCAGATTCCCATGTTTCCATTTTTTGAATTGGGAAATACATTACAACCGCTTTCTTAACCCATTCGTTTACCTGCCATTTATCACCAACTGGTTCAGCAACACGTAATTTTCCTGCATCAACCAATTCGATAACTTCTCTAATAGCATCAGTTGTAGCTGTTTCTTGTAATAAAGCTCTGTTTTCCCAAGCTTGTTCAATTATAGTCTGTAAAGAATTCATAGTTTAAATTTTTGGCAAAGATAAAGTATTTAAAGAAAAGCAAAAAAGTAAACGAGATTGAAAATGTTACAGGTGTAACATTTTGTTTTTAATTTGATAAATTTTTTCAATGCTCTTTAAGTGAAATAAATTTAAAAAACATCCACTAAAAGTTTTTTTTATATCAAAATATGACAAAAGTCAGATTTTGCACTTTTTCTTCTCTCTACTTTTGTGTAATTAATTCTTACAAACCAGAATTAAAAAATCCAATCCAAAAACATATTAAATTTACGAGACATGAATCAAGAAAATCAACTTCGAACACCAGTTACAGTTATTGATAAAGAAGTTACTTGGGATAAAACACAGGTAATTATGAGCAAAACAAACGCTTTTGGTATTATTGAATATGCCAATGAAGTTTTTGTTGACGTTTGTGGTTACGAAGATTACGAGTTAATGGGACAGCCGCACAACATTATTCGTCATCCAGATATGCCAAAAGTTATTTTTAAAGTCCTGTGGGAAAATCTTAAAAACGGAAAAAACTTTCATGCAATTGTAAAAAACTTAGCAAAATCAGGAAGATACTATTGGGTTATAACTGACTTTGATATTGCCAGAGACGAAAATGGAGTTATTGTGAACTACTTTGGAAGAAGACAAGCCGTTCCTCAAGAGGTTGTTACAATGCATATTGAACCATTATATAAAAAACTGCTTCAAATTGAAGCAGCAAGCGGAGTAGAATTTAGTGAAAAATACCTAATAGGTTTCTTAGAAGAAAAAAAGAGAACTTATGTAGAATATATTAAAGAGTTAATTTTTGAGCACGAAAAAGCACAGGCAAAATTTGCTCATTATGAAGAAGAACAAGATACTGAAGAGCACAAAGGTTTTTTCAGCAGATTATTTAATAGATAGAATAAAGTTTTAGTTTTTAAATATTTAGGTTCGGGTCCGTTTTGAGTTCGCTCAAGGCGGACCTTTTGGGTTAAATAATTAAGAGATTAAATTAATGGACTTTTTGAAGTAAGTTAAATTGTAAAAACATCAATTCAAAAAGCTTTATATTTGTATTGTAAAATAAAGTATTATGGAAGCAATAAGATTAGAATTTCAGCCAGAAATTAAGGAGAAGATATTGAAATTATTAAGTTCATTTTCTTCTGATGAATTGAAAATAGTTGAGGAGAGTAATTTTGTTGATCCTAATTTTATTAAAAATAAAAGAAAATTAGAGGCTGCAGCGGCTAAAATTGATAATGGTACAGCAAAGCTTTACACGTTTGAGGAATTAGATGAAATCTTAGAAAAAACTATTTCTAAATATGAAAGTTAGCTTTACTGAGGACTTTATGTTGCAACTAAAAGAACAAATAAAATATATAGCTAAAGATAAACCAATTGCTGCGAGAAAATTTAAAAAAGATTTGCTTAAGAATATTAAAAAAGATTTGGTAAACCCTTTTTACTTTAAAAAATCCATTTATTTTGATGAGGAAAAGTATAGAGATTATGTTTTTAAAGGTTACACTGCAATTATTAGAATTGAATCGGAATTAGAAATCGTTTATATTATTGGTTTTTTAAAACACAATAAATTATTTTAAGGTAAACCTGCTAAAAAAATACAATGCCAAGAATACTCTCTATAGATTACGGACAAAAACGTACCGGAATAGCAGTTACAGATGAAATGCAGATAATAGCATCTGGTTTAACTACGATTCCAACTCACACTTTAATCGATTTTCTTAAAGATTATTTCGCTAAAGAAAAAGTTGAAGCCGTTTTAATTGGCGAGCCCAAACAAATGAACGGCCAGCCATCTGAAAGTGCATCTGTTATTAATGGGTTTGTAACTCACTTTTCAAATATTTTTCCTGATATGAAAGTAATTCGTGTTGATGAACGTTTTACCTCAAAAATGGCATTTCAAACCATGCTCGACAGCGGGCTCAGCAAAAAACAACGCCAGAACAAAGGTTTAATCGACGAAATTTCGGCAACAATTATGCTTCAGGATTATCTTTCTTCTAAACGTTTTTAAGTGTATTTCTGATTAATTTTTCTTTTTTAGAAAAAATTATAGTTTCCTAACTTTTATCATGCAAAAATTAGTTTTTTTTTGCGATTGAAAGAAGTACCTTTGCATTTTAAAAACAAAATACTGTTATGCCTGACAATACAATACGTTCCAATAGTGAAGTAGTGCTTATTGGAGCTGGAATTATGAGTGCAACTCTTGGATTAATTTTAAAAGAGCTGCAGCCGGATATAAAAATTGAAATTTACGAAAGATTAGATGTGGCGGCTGCCGAAAGCTCGGATGCCTGGAATAATGCAGGAACCGGACACTCAGCTTTTTGTGAATTAAATTATACTCCAGAAAAGGCTGATGGAAGTATTGACCCTAAAAAAGCAATCAGTATTGCTGAATCATTTGAAATTTCACGCCAGTTTTGGTCGTATTTAGTACAGCAGAATAAAGTTCCATCTCCGGAAAATTTTATAAAAAGCGTTCCTCACATGAGTTTTGTATGGGGAGACAAAAATGTAGAATATTTAAGAAAAAGATTCGAAGCACTTCAAAGTAACCCAATTTTTGCAGATATGACATTCAGTACTGATTTTAATCAGTTAAAAGAATGGATGCCTCTTGTAATGGAAGGAAGAGAAGCAGATGAAAAATTAGCTGCAACTCACATGGAAATAGGTACCGATGTTAATTTTGGAGCCTTAACAAGAAGCATGTTTAATTATCTTGAAAAGTTAGACGGCGTTACTTTATACTTTAATCACGAAGTTAAAAAGTTAAAACAGCGTGAAGATAAATCATGGAGAATTAAAATTACAGATTTGTCGACAGGACAAAAACGCAAAGCATATACAAAATTTGTATTTATTGGTGCTGGCGGCGGTTCATTGCCATTATTAGAAAAAGCAGATGTTCCGGAAGGTCACGGTTACGGCGGTTTCCCAGTTAGCGGACAATGGCTGAAATGTACTAATCCGGAAGTTATTGCAAAACACCAGGCAAAAGTTTATGGTAAAGCTAGTGTTGGAGCACCTCCAATGTCAGTTCCTCATATTGATACACGTGTAATCGATGGTGAAAAAGCACTTCTTTTTGGACCTTTCGCCGGATTCTCAACACGTTTCTTAAAAAATGGTTCATATTTAGATTTACCTCTATCTATAAAAGCAAATAATTTAATCCCAATGCTTTCTGCGGGATTCCATAATATTCCATTAACGAAATATTTAATCGAGCAGGTTCGTCAGTCTCCAAAAGACAGAATGAAAGCACTTCGTGAATATTTGCCTACTGCACGCTCTAAAGACTGGAAGTTAGAAAAAGCAGGTCAGCGTGTTCAGGTTATTAAAAAAGGAAAAGATGGCGGCGGTGTTTTAGAATTTGGTACAGAAGTAATCAATACACACGACGGAACTCTGGCAGTTTTATTAGGAGCTTCTCCGGGAGCATCAACTGCAGTAGCTATTATGGTTGACTTAATCAGCAGATGTTTTACCAATCAGATTAAAACTCCTGAGTGGGAAGCTAAAATGAAAGAAATGATTCCTTCTTACGGTAAAACTCTGAACGACAAACCAGAGCTTTTAGCAGAAATGAGAAAACATACGGCTGAAGTTTTAAAAATTAAATAATTAAAATTTCGAAATGTAAATAATACCCAAGGACTTAGTTTGTAAATAACTGAGTCCTTTTTTAATTTTAACCAAAAAGAATATGGCACTTTCAAAAACAAACAATCCGGCATTAATTTTAATCGATATTCAAAAAGGATTTGATGATATTGATTATTGGGGCGGACAGAGAAATAATGTAAATGCAGAAGAAAACGCTGCTGAAATTTTAAATCTGTGGAGACAAAATAATCTGCCAGTTTTTCATATTCAGCATTGTTCTTCAAATCCAAATTCTTTGCTCAACGAAAATAATGCGGGGAATGAGTTTAAAGATGTGGTAAAACCAAATGAAGGAGAAATCGTTATTAAAAAGAATGTAAACAGCGCTTTTATAGGTACAAATTTAAAAGAACAATTGGATAATGCTAAAATAACGACATTGGTAATTGTAGGTTTAACAACAGATCACTGTGTGTCGACAACAACAAGAATGGCAGGAAATTTTGGTTTTGATACTTTTATCGTTTCAGATGCGACAGCAACCTTTAATAAAAAAGGAGTGGACGGACAGAATTTTTCGGCAGAACTAATTCATGAAACTGCTTTGGCAAGTTTAAATGATGAATTTGCAGCTGTTGTAACAACTGATTTTGTAAAACAAAATATCAAATAAAAACAAAGAAAACAAAAGAATTAAAAGCCTTAATCGTTCTTTACGGCTTTTAATTCTTTTGTTATTTTTAAAATTTTCTCTGCAAGATTGCTCATCCAGATTAACTGCTCAATAACCATCGAGGCTTCCTGCATTTTAGCCTGACGAGTTTCTTTATCCAATTCATCATCTGTTGCCAGACGAGTGAAGTTTTTGCGTTTTAGTTCCTCAAACTGTAAAGTCACATCTTCCTTGTCAAAAAAAGTATCCGTAATTATAGTTTCATTTCTTAAAATAGAAATCGAGTTATCTAAATTAGATAAAATGGTTTTTATAATATAATTGAATGAATCTGAAGCAGACGTTGTTTGATGTGACTGAATATAAGTTGATAAAGACGCTAATGCAGACAAAAGCGAATGGTTTAAAACTACCAGTTTATTTACCAAAGGCATTGTTTTTTGCTTAGATTTTGGCTCCTGCATCATACGCTGAAAAGAAGTCATTAAATTTCCAATTTCAACAAAAGCATTTTTTCTGGCTAATCGGTATGAAGTTGGAATTTCTCCTTTTTTATTATAAAAATCAGCAATTTCTTTGAGATAATTTCGATTTGCCCTAATTGCATTTTCGATATGAATAGGCGTGTTTATAAACTCCCAGGCAGGCCATAAAAACTGATTGGCTATAAATGCCAAAGTCGCTCCGGTAAGCGTATCTAAAATTCTAAACTGAATAACTTCTACAACATTTGGAGTTAAAATGCCATAGATAAATACAACATACATAGTTACAAATGTTGCACTTATTTTATAGTTAATTTGAGTAAAAGAAATACCTAAAAGCATGCATACAATTGAAAAAATACTTAATGCAACATGATTTTGAATTATGGACACAATTCCAAAAGCTAATAATCCGCCTAGGATAGTCCCAAACATACGATTATATGATCGTTCTTTGGTTAATCCGTAACCAGGGCGCATAATTACTACAATGGTAAGTAAAATCCAATAAACGTTTTGAAGATCCAGCATTTCTCCAATAAATAAACCAATTAAAATCGTAATGGTTAATCGCAGAGAATGCCTGAAAATAGACGAAGAGTAACTTAAATTTTCAGTAAGTGTTCTTAAAGGGTAGTATTGAGGTGTTAAGAATTTTTCTAACTCCTTATCTTTATCTTTCAATTTATAAGACTGCATTGCCAGTGATAACGCACGCTGAATAATTTTAATTTTTCCAACCTGATTTTTGGCATATTTCAGCATATTGGTCAGCATTAAAACGCCTTCTGCAGCTTCTTCTTTTCCTAATGTTTTTTCATAATCAAAAATGGCAAATTCTAAAGCATCTAATTCATTTTTAAGATCGTCTTTGTCAACATAAACTGCAATATGATGTACATTTTTAGAAAGCTTTTTAAGTGTTGAAGCCAGTTTGTAAGCTACATTTTGATACGTACGAAGAACTTCGGGATGTTTAGCAAATTTTTCATGAAGTTTACTATGATCGAATGATGTATATAATGCAAGTTCCTGAATTTCAACCAAAGTAATAAAAACCAAAAGCATTTTTCGGTTTTGGCTTGTTGTTCCAGATGCATTTTGATTTCCGATAAGCATTTTACGCAAATCTTCATGAATCAAATTCAAATCGACTTGTATGGCAAGCTGTTTTTCAATTATTTTTTCGCGATTCGCTTCCGGACTCCATAAATCTCCTCTTAGTTTTAAATATTTTGCCGTCAGCTTTATACCTTCTGCAATTTGCAATTCTACATATTTATAAGGCTGTACAAAATGAAAAACAAGTGAAACTATCAGATATAAAATTCCTCCAATAAAAATAAACCCAGAATATTGAAAAGCTTCCCAGCCTTCGTGCAAATGTCCAAAGGATAACGAAATAGATAATAAGGCAGAAAACGAAACCAGTGTGGCACGCTGTCCATAAACCGAAATCATCGAACATAAAAACAATAAAAATCCTAAAAAAGGATAAAATAAAAAAGGAAATGGATAAGCAAGATTTACTAATAAATTTACACCCGATACAATAAACGATGCAACGATTAATCCTTTAATTTTGTGGCTTAAAGAACTTGGGATATCACTGGGATAAGTATAAAAAGCACCCAGTGCAATAGTAAAACCTATTTCAAAATGGCCTAAAAAATTCAAAATTAAAACGGGCACAACTGAAGCAATTGTTACTTTTGAAGCGTTTAAAAAAGAAGTACTGTTTGTAAATTTTGAGATGCGGTCAAACATATAATGAGGTTTACTAGCAAAGTTAAGAATTGTACGAAATATTTTGGCATAATTATAGCTGAGTTTTCCAAAGCATATAAAAAATATGTTATAATGTGCGTTTACAACTATTGGTTGACTATTTTTTACTATTTTTGCCAGCTGAATTATGAGAACCGATTTTTAAGGTTTTCGTTAGAAAAACATTAAATAAAAACAAATGATTTTACCAATTGTAGGATATGGTGATCCTGTTTTAAGAAAAGTAGGTACGGCAATTACGCCAGATTATCCTAACTTAAAAGAGACAATAGCAAACATGTATGAAACCATGTATAATGCTTACGGAGTTGGACTTGCTGCACCGCAGGTAGGTTTGCCAATACGTATATTTGTTATCGATACAACACCTTTTAGTGATGACGAGGATTTGCCGGCAGATGAACAAAAGGATTTAAAAGGTTTTAAAAGAACTTTTATCAATGCTAAAATTGTTAAAGAAGAAGGTGAGGAGTGGAGTTTTAACGAAGGATGTTTGAGTATTCCGGATGTTCGTGAAGATGTTTACAGAAAACCAACTGTTACAATTGAATACTGCGAAGAAGATTTTGTAATGAAAACAGAAGTTTTTGACGGCTTAATTGCAAGAGTAATTCAACACGAATACGACCACATCGAAGGAGTTTTATTTACAGATAAAATATCTTCTTTGAAAAAGCGTTTGATTCAAAAGAAATTGAAAAATATCACAGAAGGCAAAACGTTTCAGGAATACAGAATGAAATTTGCAGCCGCTAAAAAAGGCAGATAATGTTCTAAAAAAGAACATCAAAAAAATACTAGAAATTCTTAATACTAATTTTAATAAACATGAATTTAGACAAAATTTTAGCCATTTCTGGGAAACCAGGTTTATATGTATTGAAAGTGCAGACTCGTACAGGTTTTGTGGCAGAATCATTATTAGATGGAAAAAAAATCACAGTAAACTTAAAAAGTAACGTAAGTTTATTATCTGAAATTTCAATTTATACATACGAAGGTGAAAAACCATTGACTGAAGTAATGCAAAAAATTGCAGTAAAAGAAAACAAAGGTCAGGCTATTTCTCATAAAGAAGATAATGCAACTTTAAGCGCTTACTTCAAAGAAATTTTGCCAGAATATGATGAAGAAAGAGTTTATCCTTCAGATATTAAAAAAGTATTAAACTGGTACAATACACTTCAGGCTAAAGGCTTAGTAACAGATTTAGCTCCGGCTGCTGCTGAAACTCCGGAAGAAGCTCCTGCTGCTGAAGAAAAACCAAAAAAAGCGCCAGCTGCTAAAAAAGCTAAAGCTAAAAAAGAAGAATAGCAGTTTACTGCATTCAAAATATATTAATCCTGTTAAGATGTTTTCTTAACAGGATTTTTTACTTTTACATCATTCGGTTACAATATCAAAAATACTTCAAAAATGAGCAGAGAACTTCAATTAAAAGCCTTCGAAAGATTATTAATTATAATGGATGAACTTCGTGAGCAGTGTCCGTGGGATAAAAAACAGACTTTGCAGACATTAAGGCATTTAACTATTGAAGAAACCTATGAATTAGGAGATGCTATTTTGGATAATGACTTAAACGAAGTAAAAAAAGAACTTGGCGATTTGCTACTACATATCGTGTTTTATGCAAAAATAGGTTCAGAAACCAATGATTTTGATATTGCCGATGTCTGCAATGAAATCTGCGATAAATTAATTCATCGTCATCCGCATATTTACAGCGATACTGTTGTAAAAGATGAAGAAGAAGTAAAACAAAACTGGGAAAAACTAAAATTGAAAGAAGGTAAAAAATCAGTTTTAGAAGGTGTTCCGAGAAGTTTACCCGCATTAGTAAAAGCAAGCCGAATTCAGGATAAAGTAAAAGGCGTTGGTTTTGACTGGGAAGAACCACATCAGGTTTGGGATAAAGTTCAGGAAGAGCTTGAAGAATTACAAGTTGAAGTTCAGGCTGGAGATCAGGATAAAATTGAAGCTGAATTTGGAGATGTTTTATTCTCGATGATTAATTATGCCCGATTTTTAAATGTAAATCCGGAAGATGCTTTAGAACGCACCAATAAAAAATTCATTAAGCGTTTTCAATATTTAGAAAGCAAAGCTTCAGAATTAGGAAAACCTTTAATGGATATGACTTTGGCCGAAATGGATGTTTTTTGGAATGAAGCGAAAAAGCAATAAAACTATTCTGCCAGTTTTTTTAAGGCTTTTACGTTTTTCAGCATAATTTTTTTACCAACTAATTCAATCAATTCCAATTTATTAAAATCAGATAGTAATCGGATACAGCTTTCAGTTGCAGTACCAATTATTCCGGCAAGTTCTTCTCTGGTAAGCTGTACTTTAAGGGTTTTATCTGGATTTTCACCAAAATCATCATGAAGCTGCAGTAAAGTTTCAGCCAGACGCTGTTTTACTGTTTTTTGAACTAAAGCGATTTTGTCATTGTCAGATTCCTTCAAATCTTCGCATACAGACTGCATCAGGTTCAAAGAAAATTGATTGTTGTTATTAAAGAAATGAATAATTTCAGATTTCGGAATAAAACAAACTTCCATATCAGCAATTGCTTTTGCAGATAAATTGGCTGGTTCATTGCTAATCATAGAACGCTGGCCTAAAAGTTCACCAGATTTTACAAGTTTTACAATCTGGTCTTTTCCGTTGGCACTTAATTTAGACAGTTTTCCAACTCCGTCCTTAACACAAAAAACGCCGTTGGTAACTTCACCTTCTTCAAAAATAGCCTCACCTTTTTTAATAGTGTAAGTCGTTTTACTGCTGGCAAGTTTTACAACTTCATCTTTATTAAGAGCCTTTAATGAAGAAAGCTGTCTAACGATACATTGATCACATTTACTCATAGCAATTAAAAAAAGTTTGATGCAAAATTAACCAATATTGGGCTTTCTTGGTAATTTTATTGTCTAAAAAATACATAAAAAAGTGATTATCGCTGTTTGAGCGTTTTAATTTGCTAAATTAGAATTTTGAATTCATTGTAACATGATAAATATCATAGTTATAATTACTGCTTTTTTGGAATATTTGTCGAATTAAAAAAACAAATTATGAGTGAGCAGAGTTGTTTTCATTGCGGGCTTGAAATTCCTAAAGATGAAGAAATCAATTTTGATGAAAAAACATTTTGTTGCACAGGCTGTAAAACAGTTTACGAAATTTTTAGTCTAAATGATTTAACCTGTTATTATGATTTCGAAAAATCTCCTGGCGCAACTCCGCAGGATATTAAAGGCAAATATGATTTTTTAGACAACGAATCTATTCTTGCCAAAGTTTTAGAGTTTCAGGAATCAAATACTTCAATAGTTTCTTTAAATATCCCTCACATTCACTGCAGTTCATGTATCTGGATTCTGGAAAACTTAAACAGATTAAATTCAGGTATAAGCAGTTCTCAGGTTAATTTTCCGGAAAAAAGAGTTAGAATCACTTTTAATTCAGAAATCGTATC
Source organism: Flavobacterium sp. 22659 (assembly GCF_052044235.1). Lineage (NCBI taxonomy): Bacteria > Pseudomonadati > Bacteroidota > Flavobacteriia > Flavobacteriales > Flavobacteriaceae > Flavobacterium > Flavobacterium sp. 22659. Next base: position 39,824 of record NZ_JBQEMU010000004.1, on the reverse strand, counting down.
GCTAAAAGAAATTGCCTATTTATTGAGTTCAATTGGTTACGAACCTTATATAAGTTTAGAAAACTACGAAACAGGAAAAACAAAAGTAGACAGGAGTTTAACCTATAAATTGGGTGTTGCTTTTTTCTGCTTCGGAAATATTATGCTGCTTTCTTTTCCGGAATATTTCGAAATGAAAGAATTTTGGTTAGATAGCTACAAACCGTTTTTTAGACTTTTGATTTTTGTTTTGGCTCTGCCAAGCTTCTTTTATTCAGCGAGTGGTTATTACGTTTCGGCCTATAAAAGTATCAAAAGCGGTATGCTTAACATTGATATTCCAATTGCATTAGGAATCATTGTAATGTTTATACGAAGTACTTATGATATGCTAATGGACCACGGACCGGGATTTTTTGACAGTCTTGCCAGTTTGGTTTTTTTTATGCTGCTTGGGAAAATGTTTCAAATTAAAACCTACAGTTTTTTAAGTTTTGAAAGAGATTTTAAATCCTATTTTCCTATTGCTGTTACCCGAATTAATTCAGATGCATCTGAAGAAAGTGTGCCAATTTATGATGTTTTAAAAGGAAACAGACTCTTAATTAGAAATCAGGAGCTAATTCCTGTTGATGGTATTTTAATTAGTGAAAAAGCTGAGATCGATTATAGTTTTGTAACGGGAGAAGCAGTTCCAATTACAAAAAAATCGGGAGATAAAGTTTTTGCCGGCGGAAAACAAATTGGAAAAGTGATAGAAATGGAAGTTTTACATTCTGTTTCTCAAAGTTACTTAACACAGTTATGGAGCAATGAAGTTTTTCAAAAAAAAGTGCAGCAAAAGCATAAAACAATTACAGATGCAATAAGCCGTTATTTTACGCCAATTTTATTATTAATTGCATTTGCAGGATTTGGTTATTGGATATTTATTGATGCCAATACAGCTTTTAATGTTTTTACGGCAGTTTTAATTGTTGCATGCCCTTGTGCATTGGCTTTAACAGCTCCGTTTACTTTTGGAAACATTCTCAGAATAATGGGAAAACAAAAGATGTATCTAAAAAATGCTTTGGTTATAGAGCAATTGGATAAAGTTGATACCATCGTTTTTGATAAAACAGGAACTATTACAACCAATAAAAAATCGAATATCATATACGAAGGAACAAATATTTCTGCCGATAATTATTTGTTGATTAAAAATGTTCTCCGAGGATCTAATCATCCGTTAAGCAGAATGTTGTATGACTTTTTGCCTGAAAACAAACGAATTAAAATTGATGATTTCCAGGAAATTACCGGAAAAGGTATTCTGGCAGTCGTAGAAGGTAAAGAAATAAAAATAGGGTCTTCATCATTTGTAGAAAGTCCTGTTGCAGAGGTATCTGAGATAGAACGAACAGCGCTTCATATCAAAATAGATAATCTTTATCTGGGAAAATTCGTTTTTCAAAACCAATATCGCGAAGGGTTAGAAAAATTATTTGCAACACTCAGCAAAGAGTACAACATCAAAGTCCTTTCTGGAGATAATGATGGAGAAAGAAATACTCTTGAAGAAATCCTGCCAAACAATACAGAATTGGTTTTTAATCAAAAACCAGAACAGAAATTAGAATTTATCAAAGGACTTCAATCGCAAGGCAAAAACGTTATGATGGTTGGAGATGGTCTAAACGATGCTGGAGCTTTAGCGCAAAGTAACGTTGGTATTTCAGTTTCTGAGAATGTAAATGTATTTTCTCCGGCCTGCGATGCGATCTTAGATGCAGGTGTATTTTCAAAATTGAATTACTTTTTAAAACTGTCTCATAAGTCAATTTTAATAATTAAAATGAGCTTTACTTTATCGCTGCTTTATAATGTAGTAGGATTGGCATTTGCAGTCACCGGAAATCTAAATCCGCTCGTTGCTGCAATCATAATGCCGCTTAGTACAATTACCATTGTAAGCTTCGTTACTATCATGTCTAACTATTTCAGCAAGAGTAATTTATATCAGATTTAAATAATTCAAAGAATATTTTTTTTAATTTTAGTATTCTTCTCCGACTATGATAATTATCATATTTTAAACGCCAATCACCTAGTAATTTTGTTAATATAAATTTATGGTATGAGTGTTATTTATCTATTAATTTCAGTAAGTATTTTCGTAGCAGTTTGTTTCTTTATTGCTTTCATTATTGCTGTAAAATCCGGTCAGTACGATGACGATTATACGCCCTCGGTCAGAATTCTTTTTGATGACGAGACAAAAATTACTTCCCAAAATAATAATTCACCAATCGAAGAAAAACAAGTATAAATTATGGAAATGGAACAGTTTTATTACGACAACAAAATTGTAAAAAAATTCATTTACGCCACCATTCTTTTTGGAGTCGTGGGTATGTTAGTGGGACTGACCTTAGCGGTTATGTACCTTTTTCCCAATATCACAGACGGGATCTCATGGCTTAGTTACGGTCGTTTAAGACCTTTGCACACTAATGCCGTTATTTTTGCCTTTGTTGGGAATGCTTTCTTTGCAGGTATGTATTACTCAATGCAAAGATTGCTGAAAGCCAGAATGTTCAGTGACTTTTTAAGTAATCTGCACTTTTGGGGATGGCAGTTAATTATTGTTGCTGCCGCAATTACATTACCATTAGGATATACTTCTTCAAAAGAGTATGCAGAGCTTGAATGGCCTATTGATATTGCTATAGCGTTAATTTGGGTAGTAATGGGAATTAATATGATAGGTACAATGCTTCGAAGAAGAGAGCGCCACCTGTATGTAGCAATTTGGTTTTACCTTGCTACGTTTGTTACGGTTGCTGTACTGCATATTTTTAACAACATCGAAATTCCGGTTTCAGCATTAAAAAGTTATTCAGTTTATGCAGGTGTTCAGGATGCTTTAGTACAATGGTGGTACGGACACAATGCAGTTGCGTTTTTCTTAACAACACCATTTTTAGGATTGATGTATTACTTTGTTCCTAAAATTGCAAATCGTCCTATTTACTCTTACAGATTATCAATTATTCACTTCTGGTCTTTAATTTTTATCTATATCTGGGCAGGGCCTCACCACTTATTATATTCAGCTTTACCAAACTGGGCTCAAAACTTAGGAGTTGCGTTTTCAGTAATGCTTATCGCTCCATCTTGGGGAGGTATGATCAACGGACTTTTAACATTAAGAGGTGCATGGGATAAAGTTAGAGAAGAACCGGTTTTAAAATTCTTCGTAGTAGCAATTACAGGTTACGGAATGGCTACTTTTGAAGGGCCGATGTTATCTCTTAAAAATGTAAATGCTATTGCGCACTATACTGACTGGATCGTAGCTCACGTACACGTAGGTGCTTTAGCTTGGAACGGATTTATGTCATTTGCAATTATTTACTGGTTGATTCCAAGAATGACAAAAACAACTTTGTTCTCTAAGAAACTGGCAAACTTCCATTTCTGGATTGGTACTCTGGGTATTATTGTCTATACAATTCCTTTATATGTTGCCGGATTCCAACAAGCTTCGATGTGGAAACAATTTAATCCAGACGGAACTTTAACTTACGGAAACTTCCTAGAGACAGTTACAGCGATTATGCCAATGTATTGGATGAGAGCTATTGGAGGTAGTTTGTACTTAATAGGAATGCTGACATTAGTTTATAACATCATCATGACAGTTAGAGCTGGTGAGCCAGTTGAAGACGAATTAGCCCAGGCTCCGGCTTTACAAAAAATAAGCAGTAACAGATTGAGCGGAGAAAAATTCCACTCATGGTTAGAAAGAAAACCAATTCAGTTAACTATTCTGGCTACGATTGCCATTTTAATTGGAGGTATTATTCAAATTGTACCAACCATTATGGTAAAATCAAATATTCCAACTATTTCGAGTGTAAAACCATATACACCGTTAGAACTTGAAGGACGTGATTTATATATCAGAGAAGGTTGTGTAGGATGTCACTCTCAGTCAGTTCGTCCGTTTAGAAGTGAAGTTGAACGTTACGGAGTACAGTCAAAAGCTGGAGAGTTTGTTTATGACCATCCATTCTTATGGGGATCAAAACGTACAGGACCAGATTTATTAAGAGTAGGTGGTAAGTACAACGACAACTGGCACTTTAACCACATGTGGAATCCTCAAAGTACATCGGCAGGATCTATTATGCCAGGATATAAATGGTTATTTGATAACAAACCGCTTGATATTTCATTGACACAAAAGAAAATGAATGCTATGATTTCACTTGGAGTTCCTTATTCAGCACAAGATGTTGAAAATGCACAAAGAACATTAAGAGAACAGGCAGTTAAGATTGAGAAAAGCTTAGAAAGTGATCCTGACTTTGTGAAAAGTTATGAAGACAGCAAGAAAAAAGCAGCTGCAAAAGGAGAAAAATTCATTCCGATGAATGAAAGAGAAATTGTCGCTTTGATTGCTTATATACAAAGACTTGGTACTGATATTAAAGTAAAAGAAACTAAATAACAGCATTATGTTTGAACAAATAAAACACAATATGGAAACGATATCGGGTGTAGAAATTTACCCGATACTTTCCCTCTTGATTTTCTTCTTCTTTTTCGTAGGATTAGGCATTTGGGTGTTTTCTTATAGAAAAGATAAAATTCAGGAAATGAGTAATATACCTTTAGAAGAAGGGCAAGTTATAATCTCAAAAGATAGATAAAAAATGAAAAAGTTTTTCCCAGTATATGTTAGAGTACCGTTGATTTTCTTCATCGTATTTGCTTTGATGGAATATTTCATAGATTCAGGCGATAAGCCCGCTTTTATCAAATATCCAATGGTATCTGTCTTTTTATTTGTTTTCTTATTTATTTTGATTGCAATCGAAGTTACGCTTAGTGCTGTAAACAGAGTGATGTATCAATTAATGTCGCCGGAAGAAAAAGCAAAATTAGAATACGAAAATAGTTTAAGCTTAAAAGAAAGCACCTGGTTCAAAGAATTAATGCACAAGCTTACTAAGACAGAACCAATGTCTAAAGAAGCTGACTTATTAATGGATCATGATTATGACGGAATTAAAGAGCTAGACAACAATTTACCGCCTTGGTGGGTGTATTTATTCTACATCTGTATCATTTTTGGGGTAATCTATGTAGTTCGTTACGATGTATTAGGAGCTGATGATCAGGAAATGGAGCTTAAGAAAGAAATGGCTCAGGCAAAAATTGATGTTGAAGAATACCTGAAAACAGCGCCGGATTTAATGGATGAAAAAACAGTTGTTTTACTTACAGACGAAGCAAGCCTTGCGGCAGGAAAAGAAATCTTTACAAACAATTGTGCTGCCTGCCACAGAGCAGATGCAGGAGGGCAGATTGGTCCAAACTTAACAGACAACCGTTGGATTTTAGGAGGAGGAATTAAAAATCTGTTCCATACAATTACAAACGGAGGCCGTGACGGAAAAGGAATGATTGCCTGGAAAGGTACTCTGAAACCAAAAGAAATTCAAAAAGTTGCGAGTTATATTTTGTCTTTACAAGGAAGTAATCCTAAAGATCCAAAAGAAGCAGAAGGTGAAGTTTGGGTAGACGAAAGTGCACCAATCAACGACGCAACCTCAGCTGCACCAAAAAAAGATACCACAGAAGTTAAAAAATAAAATAGAATACCATGTCAAATTTACCAGACGAAGCTTTTAGAGATACCATTGGAACAATAGATGAAGGTGGTAAAAGGAAATTTATTTTTCCCAAAAAACCGTCTGGTAAATTTTATGATTACCGCAAAATAGTCAGTTATGTTTTGCTGGCAATTTTAGTCATAAATCCGTTTATAAAAGTAAACGGAAACCAGTTTATGATGTTCAATATCATTGAACGTCGTTTTAATATTTTCGGATTTCCTTTTTGGCCGCAAGATTTTTACCTCTTCGTAATTTCAATGCTTGTAGGCGTTGTATTTATAATCTTATTTACCGTTGTTTTTGGCCGAATATTTTGCGGCTGGATTTGTCCGCAGACCATCTTTCTTGAAATGGTTTTTCGCCGGATAGAATATTGGATTGACGGCGACCGCGGTTCACAATCACGTTTGGCAAGACAGGAATGGAATGCCGAAAAAATAAGAAAGAGATTGATTAAATGGACGATTTTCTTTATAATTTCTTTCGCTATTGCAAATGTCTTTTTAGCTTATTTGGTAGGAAGTGATGCTTTGCTGCTAATGATTGAACAAGGCCCGATTCAGCAGGCAAGCAATTTTATTGCACTTTTAATTTTTACCGGAGTTTTCTACTTTGTTTTTGTATGGTTTCGTGAGCAGGTTTGTATCATTGCCTGTCCTTATGGAAGATTGCAAGGCGTTCTTTTAGATAATAAATCAATCAATGTAGCGTATGATTTTGTTAGAGGAGAAAAAGAAGAAGGAAGAGCAAAGTTTAATAAAAAAGAAGACAGAGCTTTAACCGGAAAAGGAGATTGTATTGATTGTCTTCAATGTGTTCATGTCTGCCCAATGGGAATTGACATTAGAAACGGAACTCAGTTAGAATGTACAAACTGTACAGCTTGTATTGATGAATGCGATCATATTATGGAAAGTGTAGGACTGCCAAAAGGACTTATACGTTATGCATCAGAAGATGAAATCGTTAAAAAAGAACCTTTTAAGTTCACTGCCAGAATGAAAGGCTACAGTGCAGTTTTATTTATATTATTGAGTATTTTTGTTGGAATGTTGTTTTTAAGAACTGATCTTCAGGCAGTTGTTTTACGTTTACCTGGACAGCTTTTTCAACATAAAGGAGAAAAAATAAGCAACGTTTACACTTATAAAATTGTCAACAAGACAATGAAAGATTACAACGATATTCATTTTGAATTAATCGATCAAAAAGGTGAAATTAGAAATGTTGGAAAACAGCATTTTAAAGTACCAAAAGAAGGAATTTCTCAAGGAACATTGTTTATAGAAATTGATGAAGTACTGCTGGAAAGTGACAAAACTAATGTAAAAATTGGTGTGTACAACGGCAGAGAACTTCTAGAAACTACCAAAACAAATTTCTTAGGACCACGAAGTTTTAATTAAAATATATATCATCATGAAAATTAATTGGGGAACAGGAATTGTCATTGCATTTGCATTGTTTATGACCTTTATTTTATATTTTGTTTTTGAAGTACAATCAAATAGTAAATATGACAATGATTTGGTTGTAGAAGAATATTACAAACATGATACGCATTTTCAGGAAGAAATGGCCCGAATTCAGAATGCGCATGATTTACAGCATAAACCTTTAATTAAATTTGAGGAAGAAGGAGTAAAAGTTACTTTTCCTGTCACTTTTGAAAGTGAGAAAATAAAAGGTAACATTTTATTGTACAGACCTTCAAATAAAAAATTTGATTTTGATACACAAATTGCCTTAACCAATTCTTCTATAGTTATTCCGCACAAAAAATTAATTAAAGGACGCTGGGATGTTAATATGGAATGGCAGTATGAAGGTAAAAAATACTTAACAAAAGAAGTTATCTACGTAAATTGATTCGTCTTTTAGCCTAAAGTAATACAGTCCCCACGGAAAATGTCTCGCAGGGGCTACATATTTGTCTGAATTAATTATAAAAAACAAATAAAATGTTGTTTTCAGCTTTTATATTAGGTCTTATCAGCAGTCTGCATTGTGTTGGAATGTGCGGGCCAATTGCTATGATGCTTCCTGTTGATCATCAAAATGAAGCTAAAAAAGTAACGCAGATTATTACTTATCATTTAGGAAGGTTAACAGCATATGCTGCAATTGGTTTAATTTTCGGATTATTGGGCAGGGGATTTTTCCTGGCAGGAATGCAGCAGCGAATGTCTATTTTTATTGGTATAGCAATGATTTTAATTGCTTTGATACCAGGAAAAATATTTGCGAGATACAACTTTTCAAAACCCGTTTATAAAATTATCTCAAACATAAAATCAAGTTTAGGAAGCCAGTTTAAAAAGAAAAGTTATAAATCTCTTTTTACAATTGGTTTACTTAATGGATTTTTGCCTTGCGGAATGGTTTATGTTGCTTTATTTGGGGCAATTGCCATGCAGAGTGCCGGCTTTGGTGTTTTGTATATGTTTCTGTACGGATTAGGAACTATTCCTTTAATGACAATTGTGGTTTATGTAAAATCACTTTTAAAATTACCATTTAGAAATAAGATTCAAAAAGCAATTCCTTATGTTGCAGTAATTATTGGAATTTTGTTTATTCTGAGAGGTTTAGGTTTAGGAATTCCCTATTTATCTCCTTCAAATATGAGTTTGTTTGTTCAGGGAACTCCTAATTGTCATTAAACCGTCATCGAAAACAAATTGGTTTCCGGTGACTTTCTTTTTAAATGTAAATCAAAAGCCATACAGATATTACGAACAAAAGGTCTTCCGGCTTCAGTAATTTTTATTTTATTCTCTTCAATTAAAATCAATTGATCGTTTTCTATTTCTTTTAGAGATAATAAAACTTCAGGCAGTTCTTTAAAATATAAAGAATCATTGCTCCAGGATGTTTCAAGCTCACAGGTTAAGTTTAAAATATGTTTTCTGATGATAAGATCTTCATTATTTAAAATATGGCCTTTTACAACCGGAAGCTGGTTCCATTCTAAAATTTGATAGTAATCTTCCAGATTTTTAGTGTTTTGTGCAAAGCCATACCAGCTGTCGCTAATTGAAGAAACTCCTAAACCAATCATAAGCTGTGTTTTAGAAGCACTGTAACCCATAAAATTTCGATGCATTGTTTTGTTTTGCGCCGACTGATATAAACTATCAGATTTTAAAGCAAAATGATCCATGCCAATTTCATGATACCCATTTGTAGAAAGTAATAGTTTACCGGTTTCATAAAGTTTTCTTTTCTCGGCATCTTTTGGGAGGTTTTCTTCATTAAAACCACGTTGTCCGTTTCCTTTTATCCAAGGCACGTGAGCATAGCTGTAAAATGCCAGTCTGTCTGGTTTTACAGAATTGGTTTTTTCGACTGTATCAATTACATCTTCAACCGTTTGAAAAGGAAGCCCAAATATAATATCGTGTCCTATAGAAGTGTAACCAATTTCTTTGGCCCAAAAAGTTACTTTGGCCACATTGTGAAAAGGCTGAATTCGGTTGATTGCTTTTTGTACCTTTTCAGAATAATCCTGAACTCCAAAACTAACCCGGCGAAAGCCTAAATCAAATAATCTTTTTAATTGATCGTAGGTAGTGTTATTAGGATGTCCCTCAAAGCTAAACTCATGATTTTCGGCTTTATTTGCAAAACTGAAAATACCATTTATTAAATGCTCTAAATTATGTGCCGAAAAAAAAGTAGGTGTTCCGCCTCCTAAATGAATTTCCTTTATAAGAGGTCTTTCAGGTAATAAATTGCAGTACAATCTCCATTCTTTTAAAACGGCTTGTATGTATTTTTCTTCAACAGTATGATTCTTTGTAATTCGTTTGTTGCAGCCGCAAAATGTGCACATGCTTTCGCAAAATGGAAGATGAATGTATAAACTTATTCCGTTTTGAGAATTGCTTTCAGAAAACGCTCTTTGAAATGATGATTTCCATTCTTCTATCGTAAAAGCAGCTTCATTCCAATAAGGTACGGTAGGATAACTGGTGTATCTTGGCCCTGGTACATTGTACTTTTGGGTTAGTGAAATTTTCATAAAGACGGATTTAGTTTTCACCAAAATTACTACACGAAACTGGGGTATAAAATGACAAATATCATATTAATTAACAAAAAAAAAGAGACCCATAAAGAGCCTCTTTCTACTGAATTAAATAACTAACATTAAATAGAATCCTGAATGATTTTAAGCCATTTTTTCGCAAACATATGATCCTGATAAACGCTTATTTGTTTAATGCGGTCATCGTCAAAATCATAGAATGGAATTATTATTTTTCTAGAAGTTTCTTTATCCTGAAATTCAAAATCGATTTTTACGATTGTATCTGAACTGCCTTCTGTAGTTAAAACTAATTTACAAGACGAAACACTTTTTAAATCTACATAAGTAGATTCCTGTTGATTTGGATTGAAATTCATTAAAATGAATTTTCTGTTTTTTTGATCGATCGTAAGTGTTTTGTTGCTTTGAGATTCAGTCAAATCAAATTGCTCCGGATTATTTGGATTGAATTTCTTTTTGATGTTTAATATTCTTGATTTGTTTGCAGCGCTCGAGCGTGCTGAAAAATACATTGGAATGGCTACTATGATGGCGATCACAATACCAATTATGGTTACACTTGTTTCCATTTTTGATTTAAGTTTTTGGTGAAAAATAAATGAAACGATAAACAGTTTTCAGGATGAAAACGGTTTACTTATTTGTGAAGAATTGCTCTTCAGAATAAAATTCAAGTTTTATTTACCAGAAAAAATGGAAGGCGTAGAGCAATAACATGATTTTTTTGCTCTGAGTAGTAAACTGATTTGTAAAGTTAAATGCAGATTTAACTGCTTTATGAGGCGGTATAACAACTAACAGCGCATCAAACCATTTGATGACAACGGCTGTATCTGTTTTAATATTTGCAGCAAATTGATAACTGCCCTGAGGCTGAATAAATGCTGATGAATCGACTGTTTCTTTGCAGAAATTGGTATCCGTTTTTTGACTTTCATTTTTTTGCACAGGAAACTCGTTTGCCTGAGCAGCAAAAAGTCCTATGATCAAAAGTGATACAAAAAATATGGTTTTACGAATCCAATTCATGGCTGCGAATTTAGTTCATAAAACACAATAAATGAAATTTTAAGTGCTAATTACTTCTTAAAAGTAGCTTTATTATTTTATCCTCAACATTTGTAGAATAGTTGAGGATAAAATTTTTTATTGCTGCATTTTAAAGTAATAGTCGGCTGAGTGTTTTCCTCCTCCGTAAAATAAGAAGAAGATGCAAAGCAGTAAAACTACTATGGCAAGAATTAAACTTTCAGAGTGCATGCGTCCCATAAAATTAACGAGAACAGCACCAAATAGTACAGGTAATTGAGCTGCAATTGCCCAGCGGGTAAGCAGCCCGAATACAATCATTATGCCTCCAATCATGTGGGCCGGTGCAATATAATGCAAAAGAAACATTCCGCCCCCAAACTGATCTATAGGAGAAATTAAATCATGTAAATACTGAATGTTTGTTACAAATGAAATTCCTTTCATAAATAAAAAAACACCCAATATAATACGCACCAAATCTACTGGTAAATAAGTATGCGAATTCGCCCACTTATTTAAGCTTTTAACATTTTCCATGATACTACGTGATTAAAAATTACATATAAAGTTACTAATTTTTAATGATATATTTAATTTAAGTATCTGAAAATAAGTTTTTTGATATTTATTTAACAGCTTTTCAAAATTTTCAAACTGCTAAACCTGAATAACTCCCAAATTAAATGGTTTTTGAATAGGAGCGTGGTTTGCTGCTTCGATTCCCATTGAGATCCATTTGCGGGTATCAAGCGGATCGATAATAGCATCTGTCCATAATCTTGAAGCTGCGTAATACGGAGAAGTCTGCTCGTCGTAACGTGCTTTTATTTTATTGAATAATTCTGCTTCTTTGGCTTCATCAATAACTTCGCCTTTGGCTTTAAGCGAAGAAGCTTCAATTTGCGCCAAAACTTTAGCAGCCTGAGTTCCTCCCATAACAGCAAGTTCTGCACTTGGCCATGCGAAAATTAATCTTGGATCATAGGCTTTTCCGCACATCGCATAATTTCCTGCACCATAAGAATTACCTACAATTACTGTAAATTTTGGTACAACAGAATTGCTTACTGCGTTTACCATTTTAGCACCATCTTTAATAATGCCGCCATGTTCAGATTTTGAACCTACCATAAATCCGGTAACATCTTGTAAAAATACCAGCGGAATCTTCTTTTGATTGCAGTTTGCAATAAAACGGGTTGCTTTATCAGCGCCGTCAGAATAAATTACGCCTCCAAACTGCATTTCTCCTTTTTTGGTTTTTACCACTTTTCGCTGGTTCGCCACAATTCCAACAGCCCAGCCGTCTATTCTGGCATAACCGGTTATTAATGATTGTCCGTAACCTTCTTTATAGGCTTCAAATTCTGAATTATCAACCAAACGTTTTATGATTTCCATCATGTCGTATTGATCTGTTCTGGCTTTTGGTAAAATTCCGTAAATGTCATTTTGGTCTAAAGCTGGTTTTTCAGCTTTGATTCGGCTGTAGCCGGCTTTATCAAAATCACCAATTTTATCTACAATATTTTTAATTTTATCTAAAGCATCTTTGTCATCTTTAGCTTTATAATCTGTAACTCCAGAAATTTCGCAGTGTGTTGTTGCGCCGCCCAGAGTTTCGTTGTCGATAGTTTCTCCAATTGCTGCTTTAACCAAATAACTTCCGGCAAGAAAAATACTGCCTGTTTTATCTACAATTAAAGCTTCATCGCTCATAATGGGCAGATAAGCACCTCCGGCAACACAGCTTCCCATAACGGCAGCGATTTGTGTAATTCCCATACTGCTCATTTGAGCATTATTTCTAAAAATGCGTCCGAAATGTTCTTTGTCAGGAAAAATTTCATCCTGCATAGGAAGGTAAACTCCGGCACTGTCTACTAAATATATAATTGGAAGTCTGTTTTCGATAGCAATTTCCTGCGCTCGAAGATTCTTTTTTCCTGTTATTGGAAACCAGGCTCCGGCTTTTACCGTCGCATCATTGGCAACCACAATGCATTGCTTTCCTTTTATGTATCCTATTTTAATTACAACTCCGCCAGAAGGACATCCGCCGTGTTCAGCGTACATTCCTTCGCCGGCAAAACCGCCAATTTCAATACTATTTGAATTTTCATCTAATAAATAATCGATACGTTCACGAGCCGTCATTTTTCCTTCGGCATGTAATTTTTCAATTCGTTTTTCGCCTCCGCCCAATTTTACTTTGGCAAATTTTTGTTTTAATTCTGAAAGTAAGAGTTTATTGTGATCTTCGTTTTTATTGAAGTTTAAATCCATGATATAATATTGATTTTACAAAATAGTGTTGGCTAATTTACAAAATCAATTGAAATAAACCGATTGCTTTGTGAATTAAGAAAAATTTTATAATCCTGGTTTTTTATTTAAGCACATAGAAACATTCCCGATAGCTATCGGGATTTATAGTTTTAAGAAAGAAGCAAAAAGAAACTAGTTTCTACCACATAGCCTTACTATGTTTGTTTAAACAAATGAAACGCCTTTTGAAGTTTTTTAAATCTATGTTTCTATGTGTTTAAATCAATTACACCAATTATTTTTCTTTAATTTGCTTTTTCATACCAATTAGTATTTTTTATGTCTAAAGCTGCCAATACCCGACTTACTATTCTTCATAAAGCATTTGAATTGATATACACTAAAGGATATCAAACTACTAGTGTTGATGAAATTATTGCAACAACTCAAGTTACAAAAGGAGCTTTTTATTATCATTTTAAAAATAAAGATGAAATGGGAGTTGCAATTATAGAAGAAATTCTAAAGCCAACAATGCAGGAACATTTTATAAAACCAACAGAGGTTTCTCAAAATCCAATTCAAGATTTTTATAATATGATTTCATACCTGTTATTGGAAGATCCTTTTTTGCAGGTAAAATATGGCTGTCCGGTTGGAAATCTTACTCAGGAAATGACGCCCTGGAATACTAAGTTTAGCGAAGCTTTGACTGAATTAGTCAATTTATGGAAAACTACAATTATAAATTCAATTGAAAAAGGTAAAGAATCTGGTTTGATTCGCAAAGATGTTATTGGTGAACAAGTAGCTTTTTTTATCCTTTCAGGCTATTGGGGAATACGAAATTTTGGAAAACTTCAAAATGATAATTCAGTATATCTTGTTTATTTAGAAGAACTTAAGAAGTATTTGGACGGTTTGAAATAAAATTATTTTTCAAAACATACTAATTAGTATGTTTTTTTGAATATATTTGCATTGTCTAAATCAAAAAACAATGTATCAAACTATTTTATCAGGCCATTCTTTTATAAGATGGCTCGTATTATTAAGCTTATTATATTCTATGTATATCGCTTACAAAGGTTATTCTCAAAAACTTCCTTTTACCAAAAAAGATAATCTCATACGGCACTGGACAGCAACAATTGCTCATATCCAGCTTCTTTTTGGAATTTTGGTTTATATGCAGAGTCCAATTGTGAAATATTTCTGGAGAAATTACAAAGATGCTTTTCTAAATCTGGATGCTTCATTCTTTGGAATTATTCATATCTTTTTAATGTTAACTGCGATAGTTTTCATTACAATTGGCTCGGCTTTAGCCAAAAGAAAACTTTCTGATGAGCAAAAATTCAGAACCATGTTTTTGTGGTTTTCAATTGCTTTGATAATTATTTTTATTGCCATTCCGTGGCCATTTTCTCCTCTTGCAAGCCGACCTTATTTTAGATAATTATGAAAAATTTATTCAATACAAATACCGGACGATTACGAATTATTGGTTTCCTTGAAGGAACGTCACTTTTAATTCTGCTTTTTATTGCAATGCCAATGAAATATGTTTTTGAAATGCCATTTTTAACGAGACCTGTTGGAACAATTCATGGCGCTTTATTTCTGCTTTTTGTTTTTAACACTTTAAGTGTTGGAGTAGAACAGAACTGGAAATTTAAGGACACAACCTGGAAAGTGCTTTTGGCCTGCGTAATTCCGTTTGGCACTTTTTACATCGATTCTAAGATTTTAAGTAAAATTCAAAACCATTAAAATTTATGATTTTTGTATTCAAAACAAACGTTGACAGTATTTCGAAAGTAAAGAAAGTTACCCCAAAACTGAATCGGTTATTTCCCAATTCAAAATGGAATTTTGATCTTGAAGATTGTGATAATATTCTGCGATTTGAATGTAAAGATGATAGTATTGAAAAGGTAATTTTTTTAATGAAAGTAATTGGTTTCGAATGTGAAGCCTTATAAAAACAGAAAACATCCGTTGCAGCGGATGTTTTTTATATAAACGATTGCGTGTAATTAATTTAAACACATAGAAACATAGGTTTTTAGTTTTCTTAATAAAGATTAAAAAAATGATATATCATTTACACATAGCCTATATTTGTTAATGCAAATGAAATGCCTTTTGCGAAAACAAAATTTATGTTTCTATGTGTTTAAAAATATTTAGAATTACAGATTATTTTTTAGGAGCACAAACCATTCGTTTTAACATTGCCCATTGTTTTAATGCATCACGAGCTTCTACAGCCGGATAACCCAGCATTGTTTTTCCGGCAGGAACGTCTCCAGTAACACCAGATCCGGCGCCAATTACAGCTCCGTCACCAATTGTGGTATGGTCTTTTATAGAAGCGCTTCCGCCAATGATAACTCCGTTTCCTAAAGTTACAGAACCTGCTAAACCGCTGTTTCCTGCCATAATACAGAATCGGCCTAATTTACTGTTATGTCCAATCTGTACTAAATTGTCGATTTTACAGCCGTCGCCTAAAACGGTCGAACTGAATTTTCCACGGTCAACGCAGGAATTGGCTCCAATTTCAACTCCGTTTCCAATAATTACATTTCCAATTTGAGGAATTTTTACTAAACCTTTTTCAGTGCAAGGACGAAATCCAAAACCATCAGCTCCAATTGTAGCATTTGGGTGAATAATACAATCGCTTCCAATATGACAACGCTCACGTACAACGCTTCCCGACCAGATAATGGTGTTTTTTCCAATAGTACATTCGTCTAGAATGGTAACGTTTGGGTAAATTGTTGCATTAGCACCAATTTCAACTTTAGGTCCAATATAACATCCCGCACCAATTTTAGCACCTTCGCCAATTACAGCTGTTTCGTCTATACTGGCAGTTTTGTGTATATTGTTATGGAATATTGGTGTAGGAGGAGCAAAAAGAGCAAGGATTTGTGACATGGCCAAATCTGCATTTTTAACCTTAATAAAAGCGCGATTTTCACCAGGCTCAATCGAAATATCCTCGTTTACAACTGCAATAGATGCATTTGATGTCGACCAGTATTTTTCGTATTTTTTATTTCCTATAAAAGAAATCTCTGAAGTTGTAGCTTTTTCTAATTGCTCAGTTGCGGTAATGTTCTGCGAAGTAGTGCCGTAAATTACGCCATTAATTACTTCATTAATTTCTTGAATTGAATAGGATCTCATTGACAATTTTAATCGACTTAGGGTTAATTTTTGCCAAATAAAACAAATTAGATTTTAATTACCTAATAAATTTTTTATGTTTCTTAATAAATATTTAAAATAGAAGTCTAAATATTACAAAATTAACATTTTAACTATTAAATTACTGAAAGTTTTTTAATGTTTGGAATTGCTGTAGCTGTGTTTTTGACTTAATTGTCTTAATTTTGATGCTGTAGGAAATAAATAATTTAATTGATAAGTAGCGACTTACATTTGTTTTGTTAATTGTTTAGTTCAGTGAAGATTAAAAAAAAGCGATTCGCTTTTTTTTGAAGGAATCGCTTGTAGAATTTATTCTTTAATTTTTGATAGTGAAATAGCATTTATGCAGTATCGTAAACCTGTTGGAGGAGGTCCATCAGGGAATACGTGTCCTAAATGTGCGTCGCATACATTACAGACAACTTCAACACGTATCATGCCGTATGATTTGTCTGCATGATAACCAATTGCATTTTCTTTAATTGGCTGTGTAAAAGAAGGCCAGCCTGTTCCTGATTCAAATTTTTCACTCGCATCAAAAAGAACAGTTCCGCAGCATTTGCATTCGTAAATTCCGGGATCAAATAAACTGCACATTTCAGAGCTGAAGGATCTTTCAGTTCCTTTTAAACGTGTTACCTGATATTCTTCAGGAGTTAAAAGCTGTTTCCATTCTTCTTCTGTTTTCTCCACTCTTTTATCCGGAGTTGGATTTCCTTTATTTGTAAAATGAATTACATCTGCCCATTTTATCATAACTATTTTTTTTAGTTTTCAGTCTCAGTTTTCAGTCTCAGTACAGTCTCAGTTTATTGAAAACTGAGACTGCGACTGAATACTATTCCTCTTCCTTCTGTCCCATCATCATTAAATAGGCTTTCAGGAATGCATCTATATTTCCATTCATAACGCCGTCGACATCGCTGGTTTCATAACCTGTACGAACGTCTTTTACTAATTTATAAGGCTGCATTACGTAGTTACGAATCTGCGAACCCCATTCGATTTTCATTTTTCCGGCTTCAATATCGGCGCGTTGTGCCTGTTGTTTCTTTAACTCAATTTCATACAATTGAGAACGAAGCATCTGCATAGCACGCTGTCTGTTGTCCTGTTGTGATCTTGTCTCAGAACACTGAATCTGGATTCCGGTTGGTTTATGTACTAATTGAACTTTTGTTTCAACTTTATTTACGTTCTGTCCTCCGGCACCACTTGATCGCGACGTAGTAATTTCGATATCGGCAGGATTAATGTCAATTTCGATACTGTCATCAACAAGCGGATAAACATATACAGACACAAACGAAGTATGACGTTTAGCATTACTGTCAAAAGGAGAAATTCTAACCAAACGGTGAACTCCGTTTTCGCCTTTTAAATAACCAAAAGAATAATCGCCTTCAAACTCTAAAGTTACAGTTTTAATTCCTGCTACATCACCTTCCTGAAAGTTAAGTTCTTTTATTTTGTAACCATAACTTTCTCCCCACATCATGTACATACGCATCAGCATTCCGGCCCAGTCACAACTCTCTGTTCCTCCGGCTCCGGCCGTAATTTGAACTACTGCACTTAAACTGTCACCTTCGTCAGAAAGCATGTTTTTGAATTCGATGTTTTCTATATGAGACTGAGTTACATTGTATTGTTCGTCTAATTCTTCTGTAGAAAGCTCACCTTCTTTATAAAAATCATAAGCAAGCTGTAATTCATCTGTTAGAGATACGGCTTTATCATAATCTTCAATCCATTTTTTCTTGTTTCGAAGATTTTTTACAATGTTTTCTGCTTCCTTAGGATTGTTCCAAAAGTCAGGAGCAAAAGTTTTTTCTTCTTCGTTTGCAATTTCGATTAGCTTGGCATCAACGTCAAAGATACCTCCTCAACGCACCAAGGCGCTCCACAATACCTTTTACTTGTTCGGCTGTTGTCATAAATTAATAACTTGTTTTAGATGTTTTTTGTTGATATTGCATTGGTTTAGATTTTAAAACCCAATGCTTAATTTCGTTGTACAAAAATAAGATTTAGTTTTTAGAATACAGCTATAAATTATGGTGCAAAAAAGAGAGATATTTGAGAACTAATTTTTTAGTAAAAACAATTGTTTAGAAAAATAAGAAATCAATTTTTGAATTATTAATGCTAGTTTTATATGTTTTTTATAAATATTACGTTAATTTGGTTCTATGTAATCTCTAAGTTAAAATTTATTAAAACTTGAGATTATTAACAAACAGTTATACGTAATTTTGCAGTCCAAAATATATAGTTTTATATGGAAATAAATTTAATCAGCGATACCATTACTAAGCCTACGTATGAGATGCTTCAGTATATGTTTAACGCTCACGTTGGCGACGATGTATACAAGCAAGATCCTACGGTTATCGAATTAGAGACAAGAGTAGCCGAGTTTTTTGGTATGGAAGCTGGACTTTTTTTTCCGTCTGGAACTATGGCAAATCAAACTGCAATTAAACTTCATACACAGCCGGGTGAACAGTTAATTGCTGATAAATATGCTCATGTTTTTCATTATGAAGGAGGAGGAGTTTCTTTTAACAGCGGTGTTTCGTGCTGTTTGTTAGATGGAGACCGCGGTATGATAAATGCAAAACAGGTTGCTGCAGCGATAAACGATCCGGAATTTTACCATAGTCCGCTGACGAGTTTGGTTTGTGTAGAAAATACAACAAACAAAGGGGGCGGCGCTTGTTATGAATTGCAGGATTTAAGAGATATTAAAAAAGTTTGTGACGCTAATAATTTGAAGTTCCACTTAGATGGTGCCAGAATTTGGAACGCATTGGTTGCTAAAAGACAGAACCCGAAGGAGTTTGGAGCTATTTTCGATACTATTTCAGTTTGTTTGTCTAAAGGATTAGGAGCTCCAATTGGTTCTGTTTTGCTTGGAAGTAAAGCTGATATTCATAGAGCGTTGAGAATCAGGAAGATATTAGGTGGTGGAATGCGTCAGGTAGGTTATTTGGCAGCAGCGGGATTATATGCTTTGGCAAACAATATAGAACGTCTAGCCGAAGATCATCGCAGAGCAAAAGAAATTGGAGCAATTTTAAGCACCAAATCTTGGGTGGCTTCAGTAGAACCAGTTGAAACTAATATTTTGATTTTTTCATTAGCAGAAGGCTACAGCGATCAGCTTTTGATAGAAAAATTAAAACAGAAAAATATTTTAATAAGTTCTTTAGGGCACAATAAACTTAGAATTGTTACGCATTTAGATTATAAAGAGGTAATGCATACTTATGTAGTTGAAACGCTTTCGAAGATTTAGGAAAGAGGGACAAAGGTTTAGAGGGACAAAGGGGCAAAGGTTAAAAAAAAAGACGCATTATTTGCGTCTTTTTTTGATTCAAGGTTTTCATAATAAAAAACCTTTGTCCCTTTGTATCTCTGAACCTTTGTTTCTTAAAATTATTTAAACAAATTATCCATTCCAGGAATAGAAGGCATATCCATTCTGGCAACAGCATCAAGTTCTCTTTCATTTACACTTGTTGCTTTTTCGATTGCTTTGTTTAGAGTTACAACTAAGTAATCTTCTAATTGTTCTTTATCTTCTAAAAGAGAATCATCGATAGAGATTGATTTTACTTTTCTATTTGCAGTAACTGTAATTTTTAATAATCCATCAGCGCTTTGTTCGTCAATTAAAACAGTATCAAGGCGTTTCTTTGTATCTTCAATTTTTTGCTGGGTTTCTTTAAGTTTACCCATCATTCCCATTAAATCCATTTTTTGTTGATTTTAATATTATTTCATACAAAATTAGTATATTGCTGTATGATTACAATAGAATATTTTATGAAAAATTTAATTTCGTTCTATATGTGATTGTAGTATTTTTGCGTCTCCGAATTAAAAACCTAATGCTTAATTAAATCAATGCAGAACGATATACTGGCTCCAAAGGCTAAAGAAATTCCAAAATCATTAAAGAAACATAAAGAAACAAGAATCGATAATTATTTTTGGCTGAATGACAGAGAAAATCCAGAAGTTATCGATTATCTGAATAAAGAAAACGAATACTACCAAAAATCGACGGCTCATACAAAAGGTTTACAAGAATCTTTATATGAGGAAATGAAAGGAAGAATTAAAGAAGACGATTCGTCTGTTCCTTATTTTTATAACGGTTATTTCTACATTACACGATTTGAAACGGGACAGGATTACCCTATTTTCGCCAGAAAAAAAGGAAGTCTTTCGGCAGATGAAGAAATTCTTTTCAACTGCAACGAATTAGCAAAAGGCCATGCATATTTTAAATTAGGAGGTTTAAGTATAAGTCCGGATAACAAATTTGCGAGTTTTGGAACCGATATTGTAGGAAGAAGAATTTATACAATTCAAATTAAAAACCTCGAAACAGGAGAAATTCTGGCTGATAAAATCGAAAATGCTACAGGCGGATCTGTTTGGGCAAATGATAACAAAACTATTTTTTATACCAAACAGGACGAAGTTACTTTAAGAGCTGATAAAATTTTCAGACATAAATTAAATACAGATTCTGCTTCGGATGTTTTGGTTTATAATGAAACCGACGATACTTTTAATGTTTCGGTAAACAAAGAAAAATCAAGAAAATATATTGTAATTAGTTCAGGAAGTACTTTAACGACTGAATATAGAATCCTGAATTCCGACAATCCAGATGGAGAGTTTGAAGTGTTTCAGCCTCGTGTACGCGGTTTAGAATACAGTATTTCTCATTACGAAGATTCATTTTATATTTTAACGAATAAAGACAAAGCAACCAATTTTAAATTGATGAAAACGCCTGAAAATAAAACAGGCAAAAAAAATTGGGTTGATGTGATTCCGCATAGAGAAGATGTTTTATTAGAAGATATTGAGATCTTTAAAAACTATTTAGTGGTAGAAGAGCGTTCTAATGGTTTAAATCATATCAGAATTATGCCTTGGAACGACGAACCAGATTATTATCTGCCATTTGGAAGTGAAACTTATAGTGCTTTCACTACTACAAATATCGATTTTGATACCGATATTCTGCGTTACAGTTATCAATCGCTGGCAACACCATCTTCGGTAATTGATTTTAATATGAAAACTAAAACCAAAGAGATCTTAAAAGAACAGCAGGTTTTAGGAGGAAAATTTGATAAAGAAAATTACGTAGAAGAGCGTGTTTGGGCAACTGCAAGAGATGGAGTAAAAGTGCCAATTTCGATGATTTACCGAAAAGGACTGCAGAAAAACGGTAAAAATCCGTTACTTCTTTATGCTTACGGTTCATACGGAATTACAATGGATACTTATTTCTCATCAACAAGACTTTCTTTATTAGACCGCGGATTTGTTTATGCAATCGCACATATTAGAGGAGGAGAGGACTTAGGAAGACAATGGTATGAGGACGGAAAACTGTTAAAAAAGAAAAATACCTTTACAGATTTCATCGATTGCTCTAAATTTGTAATAGACGAGAAATATACTTCGCCAGAACATCTTTATGCTGAAGGTGGATCTGCAGGAGGACTTTTAATGGGTGTTATTGTAAATGAAGCACCAGAATTATACAACGGCGTTATTGCTCAGGTACCTTTTGTAGATGTTATTACAACAATGCTGGATGACAGTATTCCGCTTACAACAGGAGAATATGACGAATGGGGAAACCCAAATAATAAAAAGTATTATGATTATATGTTGTCGTATTCACCTTACGACAATGTAAAAGCGCAAAATTATCCAAATATGTATGTGTCTACAGGATTACATGATTCGCAGGTACAATATTGGGAGCCAGCTAAATGGGTCGCCAAATTGAGAATTTTAAAAACAAATAACAATCAATTGTTTTTAGATACTAATATGGATGCCGGACATGGCGGGGCTTCAGGACGTTTTGAGGCTTTAAAAGACTTAGCAAAAGAATTTAGTTTTTTATTAGATTTAGAAAAAATTAAAAGCTAATTAGAAATTTTTTGTTAAATTTGCAACCTATCAAGGTTATTTAAAAATACCTTCGATTAACTATTTTTTTATGAAAGAAGAAATAAACGCTTATAATAATGTTTTAGAGTTAATAGGTAACACCCCACTTATTAAACTAAATAAAATCACCGAAGAGTTAGAAGGAAATTTCTACGCAAAGGTAGAAGCTTTTAATCCAGGTCATTCCTCAAAAGATAGAATAGCGTTATATATTATTGAAGAAGCCGAAAGAAAAGGAATATTATCACCAGGCGACACCATAATTGAGACAACATCTGGTAATACAGGTTTCAGCTTAGCAATGGTAAGTATAATAAAAGGGTATAATTGTATTCTGGCCGTAAGTTCAAAATCATCTAAGGACAAAATTGACATGCTGCGAAGTTTAGGAGCAAAAGTGTATGTCTGTCCGGCCCACGTTTCTGCAGATGATGAAAGATCTTATTATAATGTAGCAAAACGTTTACACGAGGAAACAAAAGGTTCAGTTTACATTAATCAATATTTCAACCAGCTAAATATTGATGCCCACTACAACACTACAGGTCCCGAAATCTGGGAACAAACAAAAGGAAAAATTACACATCTTATTGCTTGCAGCGGAACCGGAGGAACAATTTCAGGAACTGCGAAATTCTTAAAAGAGCAAAATCCGAATATTAGAATCTTAGGTGTTGATGCTTTTGGATCAGTATTGAAAAAATATCATGAAACAAGAGAGTTTGACAGCAAAGAAATTTACCCATATCGTATAGAAGGTTTAGGTAAAAATTTAATTCCATCAGCTACAGATTTCGACATCATCGATAAATTCATGAAAGTGACCGATGAAGAAAGTGCACACTCAGCAAGAGAAATCACTCGTAAAGAAGGTTTATTTGTTGGATATACATCTGGAGCAGTAATGCAGGCGATTAAACAATATGCAGAAGAAGGTGAGTTTACAAAAGACAGTAATATTATAGCGATTTTCCCTGATCATGGTTCACGCTACATGAGTAAAGTATTCAGCGATGACTGGATGAATGAACAAGGTTTCTTTGATAGTGTTAATGAAGAAGAAGCTCAAAAAATTGAATTTGTAAAATAAGATTTATCTTAAATATATTTAAAACTCCATTCAAACCGAATGGAGTTTTTTTTATTAACTATCTGTATTTTGTTGTCTAAAACTGCATCTTTTGTGGAGAAATCTTGCTTTTTGTAAATGTTAAATAATAATAATTGTTTGAAAATACCGTATTAATACGTAAGAAATAGTGTTTTTGGTTGAATAAAATATATTATTTTAATAAAAAATCCTAAAGTATAATAATCTGATTTAAAGTTAAAACCATCAAATTTGGTTATTTTAACGATTTTTTAGGTTACTTAACGAAGAAATTTTCGACGAACAGCATATTAACATAGATTAGCGGGTGTAAAATTAACACACTTAGTTTTAACCCTTTAAATCTATTGTCATGAAAAAATTACTACTCTCGTTGCTGTTTGTAAGTTATTTGAATGTTGCTGCTCAAAATCCAATTCAGGAGTTTAATTTCAATGGAACTTTAAATAATACCTCTAATACAACTTCTTTCATGGGGACAAATGATTTTGTTGCTGATAGGACTGGAGCAGTGGGAAAAGCCCAAAGACTAAACAAAAAAGCGTTAGAAGCTGTAATAGATAATCTGCCTCAGGCCAATACAGCAAGAACAATAAGCCTATGGGTTAAGTTTAATGATATTGCTTCAGCAAATTATATTTGGGGTTACGGCTCGCCTTATAATGCACAGTATTTTGGCTTATTGCAGCAAGGTACAACATCATCAAACTCAGATTTAAGTCTGGCAGGATGGGGAGCAAGTAATGATGTTATTATTTCGACTCCATTAGCAAAAGGAATTTGGTACCAATACACGATAACATTTGATGGAACTGTTTCCAGAATGTATAGAAATGGTGAGTTATTGAAGTATATAAGCGGTTTAAAGCGTTCTACAAACGGAAATATATTTAGATTAGGCGAAATCAATACAGCGGTAGGAATCAATGCTGATATAGACGATTTAAAGATTTATAATATTGCTTTGACAGATGAACAGGTTTTGGAGTCTTATAATAGCTCAAAACCACTTATTCCGGCGATTTCAGAAACAACAACTACAGCAAAAGCTGCAAAAGGAATAGTAAAAACTAAAACCAATATAAAATCAGCGGGATCAGGTTCGATAATTGCAGCTGCTGATTTAAATACGGGTTCAAAAAATATCGAAGTGTTTTCGCAAGGGCAGAAGGTGCTGGGGAATAATAGTTCAATTACTATAAGCGATCTTCCGGAAGGAACTTATCTGCTGAAAATAACAAATACACCAGGCAAGAAAATTACTTCAAAATAAGTCATTACTTTAATTTTAAATAGTTAGTTAGTTTTTTTATATTTTTTAGCAGCAATCAGGTTTTGGAACACGAAAAAAAGCCTTCTGGTATTCAGGAGGCTTTTTGATTTTTCAGTACCCAAATAACTTTGTACTTCGTTAAAATGATTCAGAAAAAGGTGTGTTTTTATTTTTGTGAGAATTCTATATTTGTGTGTAAGAATCGCTTGGTGATGTTGAATTAAAATTATAGTTTTAACAAAATTTGTAAAAATATAATTAATATTTTAAGAAACAGAAGGTTTTTACTGTGACTTAGATTATTGAAAAACATATAAAATATACCATATAATCTCTTTTTGCATATGAAAAAAACATTACTCACTTTCTTGTTTGTGAGTTTTTTAAGCGTGAATGCTCAGAATCCCGTTCAGGAATTTAATTTTAATGGAAATTTAAATAGTGCTGACAATTCTATTTCGTTTTTAGGCTCGCCAACTTTTGCTCCAGATAGGCTGGGTGTAGCAAATGGAGCTTTACGATTAAATAATAAAGCATTTCAGGCTGTGGTTGGCGATCTTCCGCAAGCTAATAAACCAAGAACAATTTCTGTTTGGGTTAAATTTAATGCCATAACACTGCCTAATTATGTTTTAGGTTATGGTACGGCAGTAAACGGACAGTATTTTGGTTTATCACAGCAAACAGCAGCAGGAGGAAATTCAGATTTAAGTCTGATAGGCTGGGGAGATGCAGGTAATGTTGTGGCTTCGGTTCCGCTTGCAAAAGATACTTGGTATTTTTATAGTATCACGTATGACGGAAATGTTTCAAAAGTATATCGTAACGGAGTATTAATAAAAAGTGCCGAAGGAATTTCGCGTGCTACAAAAGGTTATATTTTAAACATCGGAAAACTTAATACATCGACAAGTATTAACGCTGATATTGATGATTTAAAATTATATACTGTAGCAATGACAGATGAACAGGTTATGGAATCGTATAACAGTTCGAAACCAGTTCCGGCAGTAACTGAAACCGCACCAGTTTCTACTGCAAGAAAAGTAACTATTCTGCCAGCTAAGACCTCATCGTCTTCAAGTGCAGTTCCCCCGGTTGAATCTTATAAAATGAGTAAAAATGTTGAGGTTTTCTCGCAAGGCAAACAAATTCCAGGGATCAACGCTTCTAATATAACCGATTTACCAGAAGGTACTTATTTGATTAAAGTAACAAATGGCGCTCCAAAAAAGTAATTGGTAATTTTTATATATAAAAAAGCCTTCTGAATTTCAGAAGGCTTTTGTTTTTCTAGCTGATTACGCTGATTACTATAAATAGAACTACTAGTAATATTACGGCGTATCTTGTGATTTTTGAGGTTTGCATAAAATTATATTTAGTTAAGTTTATTTCTAAGATTAGCAAATATAATTTTTTATTTGATTTAAAAAAGCCAAAGCGTGCTAAAACAAAAAAACTCCAGAAAAATCCGGAGCTTTAATAATGTATTTTCAGAAAAAACTATTCTTCTTTCATAGTATGATAAACGTTCATAACGTCATCATCTTCTTCGATTTTTTCGATTAATTTTTCAACATCAGCGATTTGAGCTTCTGTTAATTCTTTTGTGATTTGCGGAATACGCTCAAAACCAGAAGATAAAATTTCAAGACCTCTGTTTTCTAATTCTTTTTGTAAAGCACCAAAACTTCCAAAAGGAGCGTAGATCAAGATTCCGTCTTCGTCTTCAAAAACTTCTTCGGCACCAAAATCAATTAATTCAAGTTCTAATTCTTCAGCATCGATGCCATCTTTTGCAATTCTGAAATTACAAGTATGATCGAACATAAACTCAACAGAACCCTGAGTTCCCATTGTACCGTTGCATTTATTAAAATAGCTTCTAATGTTTGCTACTGTTCTGTTATTGTTATCAGATGCAGTTTCGATCAAAATAGCAATTCCATGAGGAGCATATCCTTCAAATAAAATCTCTTTATAGTTTGCAGTATCTTTGTTACTTGCATTTTTTATTGCACGCTCAACATTGTCTTTTGGCATGTTGGCTGCTTTCGCGTTTTGTATAACAGCTCTTAATCTAGAATTGGCGTCAGGGTTAGGACCGCCTTCTTTAACAGCCATAACGATGTCTTTACCAATTCTGGTAAATGTTTTGGCCATTGCAGACCAACGTTTCATTTTTCTTCCTTTTCTAAATTCGAACGCTCTTCCCATTTCTAATTTTTAGTTTTGTGTTGCAAAAATAAAGGTTATTCCTTATTTATCCAAAATCAAAATTTAAGTTTTTTTCTATTTGTTTCAGGTTTGCAGTCTCAGTTTTTAACTTGAAACCTCAAACTTGAAAAAAAGAGCTTACTTCGAACCGTTAAACTCATTAATAATATTTACGGCTTCGTTTAGATAAGGATTTGTTTTCAAATTATCCATTTGATATTGGTTGATTGTTTTGTCGTTTGGATAAACCCCCAATAAAAGCTGATTTACAGAAGAGTTGTAAACATCCAGTGGATTATTCTCGTCATTAAAAGTGTTGATCTCAGTCCAAAGTGAATTCACAACTTTTTTCTGTTTAAAAACAGCATCTAAAGTCATCGGAATTTCTGCTTTTGGAGTATTAACCAGCTGATCTATTTTTTGATTGATTTTTTTAATTCCGTTAAAATAATAATTGTCAGCTAGTCTCAAAGTACTGTTTTTAGCTATTTTATCAATTAAGCTGCGTTTTACATAAGGGCGGTATTTTAGAACAGATTCAATACTGTCATTTTTAATAGCAGTAGGAAAATCACTTTCTTTTTGATAAACATCTTCATAAAATTCCGGAAGAACAACATCTGGAGTAACGCCAACATATTGATGGCTTTTTCCAGTAACGCGATAAAACTTATTGATTGTAATTTTTAAGAAATCTGTATTTTTAGTTTCGTCCAGCGAAAGAATAGTCTGCATGGTAGCTTTACCAAGCGTACTGCTTCCAAGTAAAAGCGCTCTATTGTAATCCTGCATAATAGAAGAAAAGAATTCACTCGCTGAAGCCGTGTTGCTATTTACCAAAACTACTATTGGACCTCTGTAGATTAGTCCTTTGTATGGATCGTTTATTATCGATTTTTCTTTAGTATGATCGACTACTATCGAAAGAGGCCCGTAATCAATAAACATTCCGGCCAGTTTTATAGCCTCTTCCATAGAACCGCCGCCATTATCAATTAAATCGATAACGAGACCTTTAATATTATCTCTTTCTAGTTTAATAACTTCGCGTGCTACATCATCGGCGCAGCCTTTGCGGCTGTTTCCGTCTAAATCAGCATAAAAACTTGGAATTTTTATGTAACCTATTTTACTTTCTTTGCCTATTATAAAACTGAAAACCGAGTTTTCTTCGTCTTTCATAACTTGCTTTTCAATATGCACATCAAAGTTTTTGCCTGAGTTTCTTTTCAGCGTAAGGGTAAGACTTTTATTGGCTTCAGACATAATCATTGTAGAAATAGATTCTAATGAAGCACACGAAACCTGAAGCGTTTCTTTATGGTTAGAAACCGAAATAATCTGATCTCCTTTTTTTATCAATCCTGTTTGGTAAGCAGGACCATTTGGGTCAATTTCGTGTACAATAATTTCATTTTTTTCGTTTAAATTAACGGTCATTCCTAAAGATAAATGCTCTTTTGATAATGACGCTACAAAACTCGATTTAGAATCATTGCTAAAATAAGCTGTATGCGGATCAAAATAAGTACAAAAGAAATTATACAGATTTTCGTCTTGTTTTGTTTTAGTTTCCAAAAGCGTGCTTATACGGCATATTTCATTTGACAAAATCAGTTTTCTGGATTTTGCTTCAATCGAATTAAAGTTGGTTTTTATGGAATCTAAATTGTTACTTACTTCGGCTATATCATCCAGGATTTGATAGCGGAGTTTTTTACGCCATACTTTTTCCAGATCTTCTTTTTTAAGGTAAAAAGCGAATGATTTTTTATAAAAGCGAATAGTATCTTTCTTTGTATAATCAAAAGCAGTCGATTGAATTTTTTCAAGAACTTCCTTTGTTCTTATTAATCCATTTACATATTTTGCTGTAATATCAGTCAAAAAACTGCAGTCGTTTTCAAGTATTAAATCGTCGATATTTAAACGATATTTAGCAGCTAATTCGTCGTATTCACTTTTAAAGAAAATGTTTCGGGAAGGATCTAATTCATTGATTAAATTATCAAAAACAAAAACAGACAAGCTGTCATCTACAGGTTTTGGTCTTAGATGTTCAGTTTGGATAACAGCATTTATTTTGTTCAGTATTTCGCATGTCTCCGCGCTATTTTGACTAAATAGGAAAGAGGTAATCAGTAAAAACAGCGTCGAAAATTTTCTCATAAGTTTGACATCAATGTGTACATTAAAGTTACGCTTATTTTCTGATACGATTTTATATTATTTATAAAAAATCTTACAGATAAATACTCGATCTAAACTTTAATGATTGAAATGTGTAA
Source organism: Flavobacterium sp. 22659 (assembly GCF_052044235.1). NCBI lineage: Bacteria > Pseudomonadati > Bacteroidota > Flavobacteriia > Flavobacteriales > Flavobacteriaceae > Flavobacterium > Flavobacterium sp. 22659. Next base: position 10,711 of record NZ_JBQEMU010000004.1, on the reverse strand, counting down.
AGAATTAACTTTAAAATGAATTAATCTGCCATAAAAAAATGCATTACAATTTGACTTGTAATGCATTATGAAAATTATATGTTTAAAAAATTATTTCTTGTAAAAAGGTAATTTTACCACTTTTGCAGGAACATCATTTTTTCTGATTCTAATAAAAATATCGCTGTCAACAGCACTGTTTGCTACCGTTACATATCCTAAACCAATTCCTTTATTCATAGAAGGCGACATAGTTCCAGAAGTTACGATTCCAATAACATTTCCTTCGCCGTCAACAATTTCATAATCGTGTCTTGGCACTGCACGCTCCTGCATTTCAAAAGCAATTAATTTTCTGGCAACACCAGCTTCTTTTTGTTTTTTAAGAGCTTCAGAGTTTGTAAAATCTTTTGTAAATTTAGTAATCCATCCTAGACCAGCTTCAAGTGGAGAAGTAGTATCGTTAATATCATTTCCGTATAAACAGAATCCCATTTCAAGACGCAAAGTGTCACGTGCTGCAAGACCAATAGGTTTGATTCCGTAAGCAGCTCCAGCTTCAAAAACTTTATTCCAGATTTGTTCTACTTCGTTGTTTTTACAGTAAATTTCAAATCCGCCAGAACCAGTATAACCTGTAGCAGAAATAATTACATGTTCGATTCCGGCAAAATCGCCTACCTCAAAATGGTAATACGTAATCGCAGATAAATCTACAGAAGTTAAAGCCTGCATAGCTTCAACTGCTTTTGGTCCCTGAATTGCCAATAAAGAATAGTCATCAGAAAGATTTCTCATTTCAACTCCCAAATCATTATAAGAGGAAATCCAGTTCCAGTCTTTTTCAATATTCGAAGCATTTACAACTAGTAAATACTGCTCTTCTTTCATTTTATAAATAATCAAATCGTCAACGATTCCGCCTTCATTATTTGGCAGACAAGAATATTGCGCTCTTCCAATTGTCAACGTCGAAGCATCATTTGAAGTTACTTTTTGAATCAATGCCAATGCATTTGGACCAGTAAGCAAAAATTCTCCCATGTGCGAAACATCAAAAACCCCCACACCATTACGAACCGTTTCATGTTCAGCATTTACACCTTCGTATGTAATAGGCATGTTATAACCTGCAAAAGGCAGCATTTTCGCTCCCAGACTCTCATGTATGTGCGTAAGCGCAGTATTTTTCATTGTGTTGTTTTATAAAATTGTTTTGCAAATCTATTCAAAAAATATCTAATTAGAATGCCTTAAATTATAAATTTCGCAATAATTAGGAGCTATTTCCTGCTATCCGCTATATCTTTTTGTTTTTAAAGAAAAAACAAAAAGGATGCCGCTGCTATCAGGGCTAGAGGTGACCGTTAGAAAGAAACGTTTATGCTTTCAATTTTTTATGTAACTTTAATATATATAAAGTCATACTTTTTCAAGTTTAGCTATGTTTATTAAAATAAGTGAAACGCCTTTATCCGCAAAGAAAAAACTATGATTCTATGTGTTTAAAATAAAAAGCCATCAAATGAAGTCTCCGTTTTTAATCAATAAAGAAGAAATTTTAAAGATTTATAAACCCGTAAATCCGCACACACATAAGGGAATTCAAGGACATGCCGTGATTATTGCCGGAAGTTATGGCAAAATTGGAGCAGGAGTTCTGGCCTCAAAATCCTGCTTAAAATCTGGCTGCGGACTCGTAACGACTTTTATACCAAAATGCGGTTATCAAATCCTTCAAATTTCCATTTCCGAAGTAATGACCGTGACAGACGAAAATGCCAATTTTATAACCAGTATTCATTTACCATTACAGCCTCAGGCTGTTGGAATTGGACCCGGAATAGGAAAAGAACTCGGAACACAAAAAGCTTTATTCGAATTTTTAAGAATCAACAAAGCGCCATTAGTTATAGATGCAGACGCATTGAATATTTTAGCAGAAAACCAATCCTGGTTAGAATTAGTTCCCGAAGACACAATAGTAACACCTCATCCAAAAGAATTAGAACGCCTGATAGGCAAATGGAATTCTGAAGCCGAAAAATTTCAAAAAACAATCGCTTTTTCAGAAAAATATAAAATCATTGTTGTCATGAAAGGTGCACCGACATTTATAATAAACAGAACTTCAGTCTACGAAAATACAACCGGAAACGCGGCACTTGCAACAGCAGGAAGCGGCGATGTTTTAACCGGAATCCTCACCAGTCTTTTAGCGCAAGGTTATGAACCTAAATACGCTTCAAAATTAGGAGTTTATCTTCATGGATTAACAGCTGATTTAGCTTTACCCAAAACAGGTTACGAATCTTTTACTGCTTCTACAATTATTAAGTATTTAGGAAAAGCTTTTCTGAGTTTAATTTAACCGCAAAGTATGCAAAGGTTTACGCAAAGGATACAAGTATTTTTATCTTAATGCAGAATTTGCTCGCAAAGGCGCAGAGTCGCAANTTCTTTGCGACTCTGCGCCTTTGCGAGATTAAAACTTTGCGAACCTTGCGTAAACCTTTGCGCTCTTTGCGGTTAAAATCATTAAGTTTGTAATATGAAAAATTTCGACTTAAGAACAGTAAATGTCATGCGTTATATAACGCCGCTGCGCGAAGGAGGTTCTTTACCTGCTTTGGCAGAAGCTGATGACGATTTTAAATATGTATTAAAATTTAGGGGAGCCGGTCACGGTGTAAAAGCCCTTATAGCCGAATTAGTTGGCGGACAAATTGCAAAAGCTTTAAAACTACAATTACCAGAATTAGTATTCGCAAATCTCGACGAAGCTTTTGGAAGAACCGAAGCCGATGAAGAAATTCAGGATTTACTGCAGGGGAGTCAGGGATTAAACCTTGCGCTTCACTTTTTATCCGGCGCAATAACTTTTGATCCTGCCGTAACAACTGTCGATGCAAAATTAGCTTCGCAGATTGTCTGGCTGGATGCTTATATTACCAATGTTGACAGAACTTTTAAAAATACCAATATGTTGATTTGGCATAAAGAATTATGGTTGATCGATCACGGAGCGTGTTTGTATTTTCATCATTCATGGAACAACTGGGAACAGCATGCCAAAAGTCCGTTTGCATTGATAAAGGATCACGTTTTACTGCCTCAGGCTTCGCTTTTAAAAGAAGTCGACGCTGATTTTAAAGCCATTTTAACGCCGGAAATTTTAGAAGAAATTGTCAATACAATTCCGCTAGACTGGCTGCAGTGGGAAGATGCAGATGAGACACCAGAAGGTTTGCGAAACGTTTATTTGCAGTTTTTAAAAACAAGATTAGAGAATTCAGAATTATTTGTAAATCAGGCTCAAAATGCAAGATAACCACTTATACGAATATGCTGTGATTCGTGTTGTGCCAAGGGTAGAACGCGAAGAATTCCTAAATATCGGAATCATTTTATTCTGCAAAAAAGCCAAGTTTATTAAAGTGCTTTTTCATCTTAATAAAGAAAAAATACAAGCGCTTTCTTCTGATTTTGACATCGAACAATTAGAATGCAATTTAACCTCATTGGAGAAAATTGCAAACGGAGCCAAAGACGGCGGTCCAATTGCTGAATTTGAAATTCCGGAGCGTTTTAGATGGTTAACAGCTATTAGAAGTTCGGCAATACAAACTTCAAGACCTCATCCGGGTTTGTGTCAGGATTTAGAGAAAACCATTCAGAGATTGTTTGAAGAGTTGGTGCTTTAAAAGGGGCTGAGGTTCTAAGATGCTAAGATTCTAAGGTTTTCTGTGATGCACTCCAATGCGTTTAGGTATTTGCCACAGATTAAAGGGATTAAAATGATTTTTGTTTCACGCAGATTTTCCAGATTTACGCAGATTTAATTTAATAAATTCATCTATTTAAAATCTGCTTAAATCTTTTTAAATCTGCGTGAAAAATTTTTTGTCCTTTCTGCCAACGCTTATCGTGATTACGAGATTAAATAAAAACTTTATGTCCTTGTGTCTTTGTGGAAAAAAATAAAAAACCACGAACTGCATTACTGCAATCCGTGGTTTTAGAAACTAAAACTAACTCATTTTTTTGCTATCCAGAGTTTATTAGAAAGAGCCGCAAATGTTACCGCCCAAAGTTGCTCCTGCGTTAGCAGAAATATCGGCTTTTACAGCTGTTTTATTAAGCTTTACGATAGAATAAGGCGGTGTAAAAGCGGTACCGCTTCCAGCCTGATTTCCTGATACACTTGTAAATACGTTGTCTGTTGCTGTAACAGCAGTAAAACCTGTCATTAAATCGATTGGTGTTTTTACGCCTTCAAAAACATTGCTTTCTACGCGAATATCAGCTTCAAAACCTGCAGCGATGCATTTGTTGCTTACTGTACTGTTAAAGAAACTGTTTACGATATGCACTTTCCCAAAACGTACTCTAGGCATTCTTTCTTTACATCCAGGAGCCCACCAGCATCTTGCAAAAGTGATTCTCAATTTTCCGCGGTCACCAGTTGCACCGTCGCTTGAACCAATTAAGTTTGAATATCTGTGATCATCAGATCCTCCAGAACCTCCAGCTTTTGGCGGTTTTAGATAATGGAATTTAGAATACGTAACCGAAATATAATCAGATTTGTTTTTAATGTCGAAGTTTCCATCAACACCATCTCTAAATTCGCAGTGGTCAACCCAAACGTTTGTACATTCGTCCAAAATTGCATTGTCCCATCCGTCAGTATCATAAGCACCCGGACCTTCAAAAATTAGGTTTCTAATGATAATGTTTTTACATCTTTTGATGTTGATGATTCCAGAAGCATCTTTTGTCTGATTAGTCGAAACCAGTTTTGCGCCATTTGCACCATAAATAGTTTTACCGGTTTGATCCTGAAATGATAATCTGGTCGTAACTGTAATAGTTCCTGAAACTTTAATAACTTTTACAGAGCTGTTTTCAATAGCCGATTTCAGCTGAGCATAAGTAGTAACCGTAGTTTCGGCAGCAGAACCTCCGCCGGTTGTTCCGCCGTTTTGAGAAGCCCAGCCAGGAACTTCGGCACAGTTTCCAATTTTAGCAGTTAAATTGCCCGAAGGAGTTTCGGTTACTGCTTCAGTTTTTGCTTCTGTGTTCGAAGCAATTTCTTCAGAGTTACATGCTGTAAATCCGAAAGTCAATGTTAGTAAAAACATTGAAAGTTTTAATTTTAAGTTCATAATAAGTTTGGTTATTTATAAAAGTTTAACAACGCAAAACTCAGAATTATCTGTAGAAAAAAAATTGAACAAGTTCAAACTTTTGTAAAAAAATCTTGTAAATGTGTTTTTTTAACAGTTGTAAATTTACAAAAATGCATAAATAGTGTATTTTTACGTAATCGATTACATTGTTTAAGCCCCTAATTAATAATGAATTGAGTAACCACTTTTATTCCTTAAACAAAACACAAAATGTACAACCTACTACGAAAAAACATTGAAAGGAAAGTTCCGCTCACTGATGAAGAATGGAACATTATTGTTTCAAAAGCAGAACTTGTAAAATTAAAGAAAAATCAGTTTCTGCAGATTCAGGATTCTCATAACAGTTATGAAGGATTCATTTTAAAAGGATCGTTTAAAACTTACATTGTAAACGAAAACGGAACAGAAACCGTAATTTTCTTTTCGTTTGAAGACGAATGGATGTGTGACCTGGAAAGTTTTTACCATCAAAAACCAACGACCTACAACATTAAAGCCATTGAAGACAGCGAAATTTTGGTTATCAGTAAAATCAAAAAAGCGCAGCTGTTTCAAGAAATCCCAAAAATTATGCAGTTTCACGTTCTTATGATAGAACGTGCAAATGTTGCCATCCAGCAAAGACTCTTGGATGTTCTTAACAAAACTTCGAAACAGCGTTATCTTGATTTTAAAGAGCGTTATCCGCAAAAGGTAAGTTCGATAAACAATAAGAATTTGTCTTCGTATTTGGGAGTTTCTCACGAGTTTCTTTCGAAGATAAAAAGGAGGTGCTAAGATGTTAAGGTTCAGAGTAACAAAGTGACAAAGTGACAAAGGTTTTCTTTAGAGACGCACTGTAGTGCGTCTCACTTTACATGAAAATCTCACAATCCCGATAGCTATTCGGGAGCTGAGACGGGAAGATTTTATATAAAGTTCCCTTGCAGTTTGTCATTTCGACGAAGGAGAAATCCTAGCAAGTAACTCCGCAACGATAATCCAATCTTTGTAGAGCTTCTAGTGGAGATTTGCTTCGCCTGTTCGCTATCGCTTGGGTCTCCTTCTTCGAAATGACAAATCTTACCAAAAACTTTAAACTTTAAACCTGAAATAAATAAACTAAATTTTCTTCTCTAAATATATAAACTCCAAAGGTTCTTCTGAAACCGTTACATGAATTTCACTCTCAGGAAAAGCTTCTCGTTTTCCTGTATCTACATAACCATGACGTTTGTACCACGCCACAAGTTCATCACGCACCGAAATTACTGTCATAATAATACTTGACAATCCTAGAGATTTTGCATGATTTTCGGCTTCTGCCAAAAGTTTTTTCCCAATGCCGCTGTTTTGAAGTTCAGGTGAAACGGTCAGCATTCCTAAATACAATTGATGTCCCTTTTCTACCAATAAAACCGAACCAATAATCTTGTCATTTTCTGTAAATTTTAGAATTGTATTTTTTGGATCAAGAAAGATTTCGGTCATTTCTTGTTCGTCGGTTCTTTTTCCTTCTAGTAAATGCGCTTCGGTTGTCCAGCCTTTTTTAGAAGATTCTCCTCTGTAAGCTGAATTTATTAAGGTTGTTAATGCTGGAATGTCTTCGATTGTTGCTTTTGTAATCATGGTAATCTGATTGTATTATAAATATAAATGGTATCCAGTTTTAACTGGATAAAATTTGAATTGCCTCCAGCTTTAGCTGTGGGAACAAAATTAAATAAGAAAAATGGCTTTAGCCTAATCTTTTAAGTTTTTTGGCTAAAGCCGAATTTAGTTTACAAAACAAAACCTCCAGCTAAAGCTGGAGGCGATTCTTGTTTAATTTGTTGACATTTAAATAGGTATCATGAAAAAGGCTGTAATTTAAAATTTACAGCCTTTTATAAAATATTATTTGTACCAATAATTTGTTTTTGTAATTGATAATGGTGAATCAGGATTCAAAATATTTGTTGTTGTGCGTTTTGATTGTTTTAAATAACCGTCTTCGTCATAGATATACTCATAATCGTATCTCATTTCATACTCAGTAATACCTTCAGAAACACTTTTAGTTTTCCAGTCTAATATATGCATCCAGTTATAAATATAACATCTAAAAATTGGTTCGCTTGAATATATACCTGCTTTTGTATAATCTACAGTAAGTTCATACGTTATAGTGGTAGTTTTATCTTTAAACTCGTATTGATTATCTTTTACAATTCTTGGGTATTTTTTCTGATTCATTTCTATATTTACAAAAACCTTATTGCCTTTGTAACTATATATATAAGTAGTTTTTTGCTCATTTACATAAGCTGTTTGATTAGTAAGGTTACCATTTTTATCTATTTCGTCAAGATATACCTTATATGTTCCGTTTTCTACTTCTTTTATGTCACGTCCTATTTCGTCGTAGAAAATATCTGTAACTGTTCCGTCAGTAGAAGTTACTTTAGAAATAAAACCGCCGTTATTGATTTCGGCTACGATATCTGCATAGTATGTTTTGATTACTTTATTAGCATCGTTAAAATCAAATTTCGAGATATTTCCCACGAATGCATTATTTCTGTACCTGTCTATAGATTGAAGTCGTCCTTTATTATCATAAGAATAACGATTCTCAGATGGATTACTTTCTATTTCATTTCCAAGATTATCTTTGCTAATTCTATAACTGATTTCGCTTGTAAGATGCTTATTTGATGTTTCGGCAGATTTCGCAGTGTTTTTTGCCGTAGTATTAAGAAGTGTTTTGGGAACCAGTTGTATAGCAGGTTTAAAAACTTCCTGATCAGGTAATCTAGAATCATTTACTGTTTCCGGAGTTGTTGAATTTTCCTCGCTTGAACAGCTCATAAATAGTATCGCTGTAAAAGAAAGAAATACTTTTAAAGTAGTTTTGTACATTATAATTTAAGATTTTAATTTTTTGAGGCTTGAAAATTATAAGCCTCGGTTTAACGATGTAAAAATCGGTTATTTTTTTATCATTTTGTTACGGGAAGCCGTAAATGTCTTGCGAATTGAGAAAAGTATTTTTAAAGCTTTTTGTTAATGGAATCATATGCTTAGATTCTCAAAATACTTTACTGGATCAGAAATGAAACTTATAGCATTTCAAGCTTTAATACTTCCTAAAACATTTTCTAATTTTGGTTCGAAAATTTTTCCTTTTAAGTCAATTAATACAAGATTGTGCTTCTCACAAAGATTCAATATTGATTGAAGAATATTGGTAATATTTGAAGGTTTCCTCAAATCAATCCTAAATTGAAATTCTTCGATTTTTGTTTTATCATCGTTTAAACAAATGCATGCATCATTATCTTCTTCATTTTGTCCATTTCCTTTCCAGTTTAAATAAGTTTCATTTCCCCAATTCGCTTTAGGGATAATTTGATCAAGTTCGGAAATGATTGAAGGAATGTCGCCATTAAAATTTTTCCAAAAAACATCAGTCTCTGGTAAAAATTCTGTTTTGTTATTTTTAAAAATGCATTCATAATTATTATCGATTGAATCTTCTGGAACTACGATTAAAAGATATTGCCAAACTGCCATTTTACGATAAGATTAATAATTGGTAATTACTCTCGAGCTGGCTAATATAGAAATTATGAAAATAGTATCTTACAAAAACAACTTTGTTTTTTACCGAAATTTATTTTCGTTTAAGAATTTTAAATATCTTTGAATTATGAGTACAGCAACAAAACCAAAACATATCGGCAGAAATATAAGCCGTATCAGAGAGCTTAAAGATATGAAACAGGAAGCACTGGCACAGGCTTTAGGAACAAGTCAGCAGACGATTTCAGCTATTGAAAACAGCGAAACTGTGGAAGAACAAAAACTAATTGAGATCGCAAAAGCTCTTGGGGTTTCTGTTGAAGCAATTAAAAACTTTTCAGAAGAAGCGGTTTTTAATATTATTGGAAATACTTTTCAAGATCAAAGTGCAGTTTACAATTGCAATTGTACTTTTAATCCTTTAGATAAAGTTGTTGAACTTTACGAACGTTTGGTGCAAGCTGAAAAAGATAAAGTTGAGTATTTGGAGAAGTTGTTGAATGGGAAATAGCCGTTTTTGAAACATATTTTAAAATAAAAAAGAGATCTTTAGACTGCACCCAAAAGTTTAGACAAATTAATAATTAAGTTTTATAATAATGAGCTCGATATTGTATCGGGCTCATTCCTTTTAGATTAAGTTTAATCCTGTCATTATTATAATAATTTATATACTCGATAATCTCTTGTTTCAATTGATTAATGGAAGTGTATTTTTTTAGATAAAACAACTCTGATTTTAATATTCCAAAGAAGTTTTCAATTATCGCATTATCAAGACAATTGCCTTTTCTGGACATGCTTTGCATAATTCCTTTTTTCTTTAATAAATGCTGATATTGTATCATTTGATACTGCCATCCTTGGTCAGAATGCAGAGTCAGATTAGTATTATCGGGTATTTTTTTAAATGCTTTTTCAAGCATATTTAAAACTTGATTAAACACTGGTCTTTGCGATAATTCATAGCTAATTATCTCTCCATTAAACAGATCGATTATCGGCGATAAGTACAATTTATTGCCAGAAACATTAAATTCAGTCACATCGGTTGCCCATTTTTGATTAGGTATATCAGCCTTAAAATTGCGCTGCAGTAGATTAGGGGCTATTTTTCCCTGCTCTCCTTTATACGATCTGTACTTCTTGATTCTGATTAGACTTTTTAATCCTAAAAATTTCATTAATCGAAGCACTGTTTTGTGATTAATTAAAATCCCCTCTTTTTTGAGTAATAGAGTAATACGTCTATATCCTAACCTGCCCTTATGATAATTGTAAATCTGTTTAATTAAATCTTTTATCTCTTGATATTTATCGATTACCTGACCTTTCTTTTCATAGTAATAATACGTACTTCTAACCATGTTCATACAATTTAGCAAAAGATCTAAATCATACTTATGCCTTAATTCCATTATGGTTTGAGCTTTTTGTTTTGATTGGCTTGCTCGGCTTGAACTAAGGCGTTGAACTTTTTTAGAATTTCGTTCTCAGCGCGCAGGTACTCTAACTCCTTTAAGAGTTCCTCTTCCCTGGTTAAAGGTTTGTCTGTTTTTCGTTGCTTTCTCTTAAAATTCATAACTGCTGGTCTGCCACGTGATTTAAGTTCTAAGCCTGCCAAATCATCTTTTGCATATTTTCTTTGCCAGCTAATTATGGTTGACTGCGCTGGAATTTTGAAAATCAAGCAGGCTTCATCCAAAGATAAAGACTTATTTTCAATGGTTTGTATTACTTTTAATTTAAAGTCTGCAGTATAAACTTTATTTTTCTGCCTTGGTAAAAGACCTTCAATTCCAAATTCATTATAGCGGCTAATCCAGCATGTAAGGTTGCTTTCAGCTATCTTGTTTGCTCTAGCTGTGCCTTTAACCGAGTTATGCCTTTTCATAACTTCTTCTACACAACGAAGTTTAAATTCACAATTGTACTTGACTTTTCTTTCCATAAAAATGCCCCCAAATAGTGTCTAACTTTTTGGGGGCAGTTCA